>DATJCV010000302.1:0-5095 GCA_035497775.1 Burkholderiaceae bacterium
ATGAAGAGCGCCTGGTGACGCGCTGAATCATTGCCGTTTTTCAGGCCGGAATTGGCCAGCGATTCATTGCGCAATTCGCCGCCTGCAGTGAGCGCGTGGGCGCCGACCTGGGTCGTCGCGAAGCCGTCGAATACCTGGTCGTTCATGTTTTGCGGGCGGGTTGGGGTAACCCCATTGGTCGGCCCGTTGCTGACATCGATCTCGCTGCGATAGGCGCGCAGTTGACCGCGCCAGGAACCGAATTCGCCGTTCCACGCCAAACTGGCGTGCGAACGCCGCAGGTCATAACGGTTTAAATACCGCCGCTGGTCGTCATCTTTGACGTCGTCAAAAAAGCGCTGCTCGCTGCCGCCGATCCAGTTCGCCTCCAGTCGTTGTTCTCGGGTCAGTTGCAAGGTCGCACCGACGCTGCCGATGGTGGCTTCGCGACCTTCAATTTCAGAGTAGCGCGGATCTTCCTTGCGCGGCACTGAGCTGCTGCGAGTATGCTCGCCGCTGACGCGCAGGCTGAGACTGTCATTGACTGGTCCACCGGTAAATACGGAAATGCTGCCGCCGTTGCCACCAGCATCATTGGCGCTGCTGGCAGCGGCCCGGCCGGAGGCGGCCACCGAGCCGGTCCAGCGTTCTTTTGGTTGTCGTGTGATCAGATTCAGGACGCCGCCTAGCGCTTCCGAACCGTACAACGTCGACATCGGGCCGCTGATGATTTCGATCCGCTCGATGGCCACCATCGGTAGCCAGCCGTAATGGAAATTGGCGTGGCCGACCACGTCATCGGATGCGGAGATGCGGCGGCCGTCGATCAGCGTCAAGGTGTGCTTACTGTCCATGCCGCGCAGTGCCAGCGCCTTGCGGCCGCCCACCTTGCTGCGTGGAGTCAGGGTGATGCCGGGCGCGTCGCGCAACGCGTCAATCAGGTCGACGGCATTCTGCATTTCCAGTTCTTCGCGAGTCACTACAGTGACCGAAGCCGGCGCGGTGCGCGTGTCGTGTTCCGACAGAGTCGCCGACACCACGATGTCGGGCAGCGTTGTTTCTTCAGCGCCGGCGGCACCGCAAAGGACCGCAATGGCAGCCCCGAGGATTTTTTTTCTTGGCATGTCCAACCTTTAAAAATCGTTCTGATGTCTGTTTTTCGTTGCCGGCATCGATCTGGAGACAGACTCCATTTCGGCTGGCGACGAATATTACAGATAGTTGGACAAACGGTGTGCCTCCTCACGGTTCGATACCCGTCTTCAGGGAAACGTGGCCGGCTTGCACGACGCCGGCGCGCACCAAAACTCTCCGACCTGGGTGGCGACTGGTCAATGGGATGATTGCCCGCTTTGCTTTGCCGCGGGTAGCATGCGCTCGGCGATGATTTCCCATTGCCAGGACAGTTGCTGGCAGGTCGCGCGCAGTACCGGCGCCAGTTCTGGCAGGGCGGCCAGGGTTTTCAGGTGGCGCTCGATGATTGCCGCCAGCCGGGCGCAAACGCAGCTTTCGCGGCTGCTGATGGTGTAGTGCGACATCAGATGCAAGACCGCCGACACCATCAACTCAGGATGTTGGGTGCATTCTTCATCCATTTCGGGAAACATCGGGTCGATTGGCTCGCTGTTCATCAGGTATTCCTCCTTGCCAAAAGGTGATTGCTGCTGGCTGGGGCAGACGCTGGGCGAATCATGGCGCCGGCCTGGACAGGCTCAAAAATGGACCGCCACGTACCAGCATCGATTGCCGTGCCGACAGGTGGGCAATCTTCACTCAATTAAATAAGAATCATTCTCATCTATTATTCCGTGTTTTTCGGCCCTCGGCAAGCAGTTTTGCTGACCACAATGTAATTGATCACGCCGGCAATCTCATGCGAAAATGAGAATCATTATTATTTATGACGTATCCAGATTCCCATGAAGCAAATCCATTTCGCCTCGACCCGGCGGGCGGCAACTGGCCTTCGTGGCTTGCTGGTGTTGCTGGCGCTGGTGCTGTCGTCGCACGTCGCCGCTGCCGACGACAAGGCGCAGGCCATCGTGCATATGCTCGATTACATCAGCGTCGACTATCCGAATTTCGTGCGCGACGGCAAGATACTGAACCAGTCCGAGTACGAAGAGCAACTGGAATTCGCCGCGCAGTCGATCGCGCTGCTGGAGAAATTGCCGCCGCTGCCCGAGCAGCCGGTCTTGCTCGACCGGGCGCGCCATTTGCGCGGCAGCATCGAAGCCAAGGCTGCCGGCGCCGAGGTCAGCGCAGCCGCCAATGCGCTGCGCGACAATGTGATCCGGGTCTGGGCTCTGGCGGTGGCGCCGAAGCAGGCGCCCGATCTGCGTGTTGGCGCTCGTTTGTACGATGCCAACTGCGCTGCCTGCCACGGTACCGGCGGTCGCGGCGACGGCCCGCTGGCACAGGGCATGGCGCCGCCGCCGAGCGATTTTCACAATAGCGGGCGCATGAATACGCGCAGCATTTACGGTCTCTACAACACCATCACACTGGGCGTCGGCGGCACGCCGATGCGGCCGTTTGCCGAATTGAGCGAAGCCGACCGCTGGGCGCTGGCATTCTTCGTCGGTGGCATCCGGGCCACGCCGGAAGAGATCGCACAGGGCGCGAAGTTATGGCGGCAGGGCGCAGGCGAGGGCAACTTCAGCGACCTGAAAAAACTGGTCACGGTGGCGCCTGCCGATGTCCGCGCCCAGCAGAGCGCGGCCGCAGCCAGCGTCCAGGCTTACCTGACGGCCCATCCCGAGGCTTTGCTGAGTCTGGCGCCGCAACCGCTGGAAGTCACCCGCGCCAAGCTGGGGCAGGCGCTGCAGGCATATCGACAGGGCGACCGCGATGGTGCCCGGCAATTGGCGATCGGCGCCTATCTGGAAGGGTTCGAGCTGGTCGAGGCTGGGCTCAACAATGTCGATCCGGCGCTGCGCGGCGAAACCGAGCGCGCCATGATGCGCCTACGCTCGGCGATAGGCGACGGCGAACCGAGCGCGGCGGTCGAGCAGCAGATTGGCCAGATCCAAGGGTTGCTCGACCGTGCCGAGGAAAAACTTTCGGCCGGCAACCTGTCGCCGCTGGCGGCATTTATCAGCGCCTTGCTGATCCTGCTGCGGGAAGGGCTGGAGGCATTGCTGGTGCTGGCGGCGATCCTGGCTTTCGTGCTTAAAACGGGGCGGCGCGATGCGCTGCCATACATCCACGCGGGCTGGATTTGCGCGCTCGGGCTGGGCGGCCTGACCTGGGTCGCCGCCAATTACCTGTTGACCATCAGCGGCGCCAACCGCGAGGTGACGGAAGGCGTCACGGCCCTGATCGCCGCTGCCATGCTGCTGTATGTCGGCTACTGGCTGCACAGCAAATCGTATGCGCAGGCGTGGCAACACTTCATCCGCGATCAGGTCACGACTGCGCTGGGCAAGCGCACCCTGTGGGCGATGGCGGGGATTTCCTTTCTGGCGATCTATCGCGAGCTGTTTGAAATCATCCTGTTCTACGAAACCCTGTGGGTCCAGGTCGGGCCGGAAGGGCGCATCGCGGTGCTGGGCGGGATCGGTGCCGCAGCAGTGCTGCTGGCGTTACTGGGCTGGCTGATCCTGAAATACAGCGTGCGGTTGCCGATCGGCCCGTTTTTTTCCGCCACCTCCGGCCTGCTGGCCTTGATGGCGGTGGTATTTGCCGGTAACGGCATGGCGGCGTTGCAGGAGGCGGGGGTGATCAATTCCACCTTGGTGCATTTTGTTTCCGTGCCTTTGCTCGGCGTGCATCCGACCGCGCAAGGGCTGTGGCTGCAACTGGCGGTGCTGGTACTGGTGCTGAGCGGAGTCCTGCTTTCACGCCGCAAGGCACTGCGCGCCAAGGGGACGGCACAATCGCTACAATGAATCCTTCCGCTTGCCCGCACCCATCCCCCATGACCGAAGCCATCCGTCTTGCCAAACGCCTTGCCGCATCGCTCCCTTGCTCGCGCGGCGAGGCCGAGCGCTATATCGCCGGCGGCTGGGTGCTGGTGGACGGCCAGGTAGTGGAAGAGCCCGGCTTGCGGGTACTGCCGCAGCAGCGGGTGGAATTGCTGCCGCAGGCGAGCGCGGCGGCACTCGAACCCGTCACACTGCTGCTGCATAAACCGGCCGGCACGCGTGCCGAGGTCGCGGCGCTGCTACCACTGCTTACCCAGGAGGCACATGCCGCCGACGACCATACCCGCATCCGTTTTCTGAAGCGGCATCTGGACGGCTTGACGCTGGTCGCGCCGCTGGAAGCCGCCGCCAGCGGCCTGCAGGTATTGACGCAGGATTGGCGGGTGGCGCGCAAGCTGGTGGATGACCTTGCCAGCACGGAACAGGAATATATTGTCGAAGTCGGCGGCGCCGCAGGTGCGGCAGCGGACAGCCTGGCGCGGCTGAATCAGGGCTTGCGCTGGAATGGCAAGTTGCTGGCGCCGGCCAAGGTCAGCTGGCAAAGCGAAACCCGGCTGCGTTTCGCGCTCAAGGCGCCACAAGCCGGGCAGATCGCCGCCACCTGCGAGCAGGCTGGCTTGACGGTGCTGAGCGTCAAGCGGATCCGCATCGGCCGCGTGCCGATGGCTGGCTTGCCGCTCGGGCAATGGCGTTATCTGGCGGGGTACCAGCGGTTCTGAAGCTTGACCGGAGGAGCGATCCGATGCGCTACCAGCTGTATTACTGGCCGACGATCCAGGGACGCGGCGAATTCATCCGGCTGGCGCTGGAGCAGGCCGGCGCCGATTATGTCGACGTCGCGCGGCGCTCGGTGCGCAGTGGGATGGGGCTGCCGGCCCTGATGCATTTTCTCGAAGACGAAGCCGTCGTACGACCGCCGTTCGCGCCGCCCTATCTGCAAGCCGGCGATCTGCTGATCGGCCAGACTGCCAATATCCTGCTGTTCCTCGGGCCGCGCCTGCAACTGGTGCCGGAGGATGAAGCGAGCCGCCTGTGGGCACACCAGTTGCAACTGACCATCGCCGACCTGGTGACGGAAATCCACGACAGCCATCATCCGATCGCCAGCAGCCTGTACTACGAACAGCAGAAGGCCGAAGCCCGGCGGCGCGCCGCCGACTTCACCGCCGCGCGGCTGCCGAAGTTCCTCG
>DATJCV010000303.1:0-5157 GCA_035497775.1 Burkholderiaceae bacterium
CACTGTTCGCGACCCTGGCCGGCGCGCTGCTGGCGATCTGGCTGCGCTACAACGGCGCCGACACCTCGCTGTCGTTCGAGATCATGATCGACATCCTGTTGATCGTGGTGATCGGCGGCATGGGCACGATGTACGGCGCGGTCTGCGGCGCCACCATCTTCATCCTGGCGCAAAGCTATCTGCAGGACCTGATGGCGCTCGGCGCCGGCGCCGCGCAAGGCGTGCCGCTCTTGGCGGCGCTCTTGTCGCCCGACCGCTGGCTGCTGTGGCTGGGTATCCTGTTCGTGCTGTCGGTGTACTTCTTCCCGACCGGCATCGTCGGCAAACTACGCGACTGGAAATCACGATGACTCCGACCTCGCATTACCTGCGCTGCTGCGAGCGCGAAATCCACTACCTGGCCTGGGGCAAAAAGAATGCGCCGCCGCTGATCCTGTGGCACGGGCTGGCGCGCACCGGGCGCGACTTCGACGACCTGGCGGCGGCGCTGGCCGGCGAGTACCGCATCGTTTGTCCCGACACCATCGGCCGCGGCCTGTCGCAATGGAGCCCGGACCCGGATGCCGAATACTGCCTGGCCTTCTACGCGCAGATCGCGCGGGCGCTGGCCGACCAACTCGGTATCAAGCGCATGCGCTGGGTCGGCACTTCGATGGGCGGCGCCATCGGCATGGCGGCCGCCGCCACCACGCTGGCCGGCCGCCTCAGCCACCTGGTGTTGAACGACATCGGCCCGGCGCTGGAAACCGTCGCGGTCGAACGCATCAAGTCCTATGCCGGCAAGCCGCCCGCCTTCAATATGGTGAGCGAGCTGGAAACCTATCTGCGCACGATCTATAAACCCTACGGCTGGCAAAGCGATCTCCAGTGGCGGCGCATGACCGAGACTTCGATGCGGCGGCTGCCGAACGGCCAGGTCACCACGCACTACGACCCGGCGATGGTGCGCCAGTTCTTCGTCCATCCGCACGACTACGAGCAGTGGGACGCCTACGATACGCTCGATATGCCGACCCTGGTGTTGCGCGGCGAGCACTCCGACCTGCTGACCGCCGCCACCGCCGAGGAAATGACGCGGCGCGGCCCGCGGGCGCAACTGGTGGAAATCGCCGAATGCGGACACGCGCCCTGCCTGAACGTGCCGCACCAGATTGAAGTGGTGCGGGCGTTTCTGGCGACGGCAGCCTGAGCCGGCCACCGCTGCTCACGACGGCGCGTCTGCGTCGCTGCGCGTGACCAGCAGCTGGTCGATCCGGTAACTGTCGATGTCGACCACTTCGAACTTGTAGCCGGCGTGCAGTACGCAATCGGTGCGCTTGGGGATCTTGCGCAGCTTGTACATCATGAAGCCGGCAATCGTTTCGTAGTTTCCGCTGTCCGGAAAATCGTCGATGTCGAGCGCGCGCTGCACGTCGTGCACCGGCGTCACGCCATCGATCAGCCACGACTTGTCGTCGCGCTGCACGATCTGATCTTCCGCCGACGGACTGGCGATGTCGCCCATCAGCGTGCCCATGACGTCGTTCAGCGTGATCACGCCGACTACCCGCGCGTATTCGTTCAGCACCACCGCAAAATCCTCGCGCGTGCCCTTGAAGCGGTCCAGCACTTCGGACAGGGTCAGCGTCTCCGGAATCGCCAGCACGGTATGCATGGTCAGCTCGCTCAAGGCGATGGTCTTGCCGTTCAGCAAGCGCATCAGCATGTCCTTGGCGTCGACGTAGCCGAGCACGCTGTCGACGTCGTCGGTGCACACCAGGTAGGAAGTATGCGGCTGCTCGGCGATCTTGCGCTTGATGCTGCCCTCGCTTTCCTGCAGCGAAAAGTAGACGATTTCCTCGCGCTGCGTCATCGAGGCGCTGGCGGTGCGCGATTCCAGCTCCAGCACGTTTTCGATCAGATGGTGTTCCTGCTTCTGCAGCACGCCGGCCGAGGCGCCGGCATCCATCATCGCGAAGATGTCGTCGGCGGTGATGTCATCGATGCGCGCGGTCGGCAGCTTGAACAGCCGCAACAGCAGATCGGCCAAACCGCTGAATATGAGCACCAGCGGCTTGAACAGGCGCACGCAGAACAGCATCGGATTGACCGTTGCCAGCGCCACCCGTTCCGGCGCGATCATCGCCAGCCGCTTCGGGATCAGGTCGGCGATCAAGATGAAGAGCGAGGTCATCAGCAGAAACGACAGTACCGGCGCCGCCTGCGCGGCGAGCGGCAGGCCGGCCGGCAGGTAGTCCAGCAGCGCCGCGAAGTGCGGCGAAAACACCGCTTCGCTGAGGATGCCGCCGAGGATCGCCACCGCGTTCAGGCCGATCTGCACCACCGTGAAAAAATGCCCCGGCTGCGCCTGCAGCGCCAGCACGCGGGCGGCGTTGCGGTTGCCGTCGTCGGCCAGCAGCTGCAGCTTGAACTTGCGGGCCGCGGCCAGCGAAATTTCGGCGCAGGAAAAGAATGCGCTGCAGCCGATCAGGGCAAGGACGATCAACAGGGTATTGGGCAGGCTCATCGGTTTTCGGGATTGGCGTAGGGCACGGACGGATTGCTGCTTGCGATCATAGCATCGGCGCGCAGCCGCAGAGCTGGCCTGCCGCGCGCGCCGGGCCACGTCGAACGGCGCTTTAGGCTACACTCGTTTTCCGTTTATTCACTTGCCGGCCATGATGTTTACTGCTTCCCGCACACCCTCGCTGACCTCCGTCCTGATTGCCAGCGGCGCAGTATTGACCTTGGCCATGGGGGTGCGCCACGGCTTCGGTTTCTGGCTGCAGCCGATTTCCCAGGCGCATGGCTGGACCCGCGAAACCTATTCGCTGGCGATGGCGCTGCAAAACCTGATGTGGGGCGTGTTCGGCCCGTTCGCCGGCATGGCGGCCGATCGCTTCGGCACCGCGCGCGTGGTGATCGCCGGCGCGCTGCTGTACATGGCGGGTCTGCTGTGGATGGCGACGGTCGACCAGCCGGCGCTGTTCGTGATCGGCTCCGGCATCCTGATCGGCGGCGCGCTGTCGTGCACCGCGTTCGGCGCGATTGCCGGCATCATCGGCCGCATCGCGCCGGAATCGAAACGCTCGTGGGCGTTCGGCATCTCGGCCGCAGCCGGCTCGTTCGGCCAGTTCACCATGATGCCGGTGGAGCAGCAGCTGATTGCGCAGACCGGCTGGCAAAACGCGTTCTTCATACTGGCAGCGCTGGTGATGATCGTGATGATCCCGATGGCGTTCCGCTTGCGCGAACCGGCGCCGGCCAAGGCGCATGGAGCGCAGCAGAGCCCCTGGCAGGCCACGCGCGAAGCCTTCGGCCACCGGCCGTTCGTGCTGCTGTTGTCGGGATATTTCGTGTGCGGCTTCCAGGTGGTGTTCATCGGCGTCCACCTGCCGGCCTACCTGAAGGACAAGGGCATCATGGACCCGAACGTGGCGGTGATCGCGCTGGCGCTGATCGGCCTGTTCAATATCTTCGGCTCTTACTACGCCGGCAAGCTGGGCGGCATGTTTCCCAAACGCTATCTGCTGGCGCTGATTTACATCAGCCGCTCGGCGATCATCGGCCTGTTCCTGCTGGCGCCGCTGAGTTCGGCTTCAGTGTACGTATTCGCTGCCGGACTGGGCCTCTTGTGGCTGTCGACGGTGCCGCTGACCAACGGCGTGATCGCCGGCATCTTCGGCGTCAAGAACCTGTCGATGCTGTCCGGCTTCGTATTCTTTTCACACCAGGTCGGCAGCTTTCTCGGCGTCTGGCTGGGCGGTTTCCTGTACGCGCGCCAGGGCAATTACGACCTGGTGTGGGGTGTGGTGCTGGCGCTCGGCGTGTTCGCGGCGCTGATCAACCTGCCGATCAATGAAAAAACGATCGCGCGCGGCCAGCCGGCGCTGGCCTGAGCGGGTGCAAGCTATGTCGGACCAACCAGGAGAAGAGATGGCGGTTTCGTGTCGCAAACTGCTGCTGGCCAGCGCCGACGCGGCGGTCCAGGATGCCGGGCAGCTGCCGCCGGCAGAACGCCAGCACCATGAAAAGCACATGCGGCTGGCGATCGCCGAAGCGAAAAAGAATCCGCAATGGCCGTTCGGTGCCGTCATCGTGCATGAAGCCAGCGGCCAAGTGCTGGCCGCCGGCGTCAACGACGGCGGCCGCAACCCGACCCTGCATGGCGAAATCGCCGCGCTGAACGACTACGTCAACCGCCACGGCAACACGCGCTGGCCGGAAACCACGCTCTACACCACCGGCGAACCGTGCCCGATGTGCATGAGCGCGATCGCCTGGGCCGGCATTCCGCGCGTGGTGTGGGCCACCTCGATCGCCGGCCTGTCGCGTGCCGGCATCGGGCAGATCGGCATCGGCGCCGCCACCGTCGCCGCGGCGGCCGACTTCTACCGCCCGGAAAAGCTGATCGGCGGCGTGCTGGCGGCGCACACCGACCTGCTGTTTCAAGAGCGCCCTCAGTGATACCGAACCGGACCGCCTCATGACACCCTTCCTGCGCTCCCGCCTGCTGCGCCTGCTGCTCGGCGCCGCCTTTGCCGCGCTGCTGGCGTTGGCGTTCGCCGCCTACCTGCAACCGGCATTCATCCTCGACCTCGCCAACCGGATCTACCTGTGCTTCTAGCGGCGCGGCGCGCCGGCCGCGGCACTTAACGCGGAGCACGCGCGAGAACAGCGGTTGCGGCTGGAAGCTGGCATTGAAATGGCGGGCGTCGCCGAACTGCCGCGCCTGTTGCGCGCAATCCGCTTCGATCGCGGCGATCGTGGGCCGGCTGCCGCTGTCGAGCCATTGCTGCAAGGCGTTGAACAGGGCCATGTATTCGGGATCGGCCAGCTTGCAGTGCTCGCGCTCCTCGGTGAAGGTCTGCCGCAGCTTGTCTCGGTTGCCGGCGCGCGGCGGCGATCAGCGCCAGCAGGCCGCTTCCCGACAATGCAACGGAAATCGTCTTTTTCATGGTGGGAATATCTCCATGGATACGCGGGAAATCGCGCATGTGCCGCTGCCAATGCTGAATGAATAGGGGAGTATGCCGAAAAATCAGCCTATTCCGGACAAATTTCGCAGGTCTTAAAAAATACTCCAGCACTCAATAAATGCCGCTAGCGTGGCGCTCAAACCAGCCGGTGCACCGGCTTCTTGCGCCACACCAGCCGGTAAAAAGTAGCTTGCATCGC
>DATJCV010000304.1:0-8469 GCA_035497775.1 Burkholderiaceae bacterium
TGCCGAACGCCTGCGGCGCGACCGTACCGGTTTTCGGATCGCGCTGCCAGTGCGGCGGAAAACCCAGTTCGATGCCGCGCAGCGCGAACATGTCGAAGCGGCCGGACAGGATGCGATCGGCGGCTTGCCGATACGGCCGAACATCGAGATTAACCGGCATCGATCCCAGCCACACCTGAGCGCTGGCGCCGTGTGCCGCGGGCGGGCGGCGCAACAGCCCGATACCATGCTTCTCAAATCGTGCCTGCAATGCTTGCCGCAGGCGCCAGGCGACTTCGGCCGGCGCCATCGTACGCAGCCGATTTATCTTCCATGCCAGCTTGGCCAAAACCCCTCCGCCACCATTTTTGCCGCGAATTCTCGAGCCATTCGGCTTATTTTTTGTGCCGCAGGACCGCCTCATACAGGTTGCCAAAATCCTGCGCCAGGCGGTTCAGCGTGTAATGCTCCAGCACTCGATCGCGCGCAGCATGGGCCATCCGTTCCAGCAGTGCGCGATCGTCATCCAGTGCAGCAATCGCTGCTGCCACTGCATCGGCGTCGCGCGGCGGCACGAACAGGCCATGCACGCCATGCTGCATGACGTCCGGGACCGCTCCAACCGCACAGGTAATGGCGGGCGTGCCGGCCGCCATCGCCTCCAGCAGCGAATACGGCAGCCCTTCGCTATAACTAGGGAATACCAGCGCATCGGCGGCACGCCACAACGCATTCTTTTCAGCGCCAAAAACCGGACCATGAAAAGTCACGCTATCGCTCAAACCCAGCTCGGCGCTGCGCGCCTGCAATTCCTGTCTCGCCGCGCCGCCGCCGGCAATGTCGAGCTGCAACCGCCGTCCGGCACGGCGCAGGCTGGCGATCGCATCCAATGCTTCAAACAATCCCTTCTCGCGCACCAGTCGGCCGATATATACCAGCCGCAAGGGTCGCCCTGGCTCGGGCGCGGCGATCGGTCCCAGCAGATCGGATGGATCGATCGCATTCGGAATCCTGGCCAGGAGAATATCCGGAGCGAATGCCGCGTAGGCCTTGTATTCTTCCCGCGACAGGACCGAAACGGCATCGCTGCTCTCCAGCACCCGGCGCAGAAGCCAGGTCAGCGCGGCGCTGTGCGGGAAAAACTGGGCCGGTGTCGGGCCGCCATGGATCTGGTTCACGACCTTGATGCGCAACAGCTTGGCCATCGCCAGATAGGACAGATCGCGCCAATACGCCTTGTGGTCCAGGCCGGTGTTGATGTGCACGATATCCGGCCGCTGGCGTAGGCCGAACCGCAGTAATGCAAACGGCGAACTGACCAGGCGTGCCAGCTTCTGCAGGCGGTTTTCAACCCTGCCCTCGCTGCCAGCGCAAAAATGCAGAAGTTCATAGGTTTGCGACAGGCCCGACGCCAACAACAGATTCGCATGGGTGCTGAAGCCGCTAACTGCCGTCAGCGGCGGACTCAAAATGACGACTTTCGGCTTCCGCATGAGATGCCCTCAGCGGCTTGAAAACTGCGCCAGGTCGGCGCTCAAACGTTCCGCCGCAGCGGCGCTGCCATCGTCATCGACGAAGATTCGGTGCCATAGCTCCAGCGTCAAGAGTAGCCAGATGCCCTGCTCGCGATCAATCTTGCCGTCGATGTGTTCGCGCACCACCTTGCGTACCATCTCAGGCCGGAAATAGCCGCGATCGAAAGAGCGGTCGGACAGCAGCACACCGGAAATCAGCCCGGCCAGCGGGCCGCCGAACCAGCGCGCCAAGGGCACCGTGAAACCGACCTTGCGCCGATAAATGGTGTCGTGCGGCAAATAGCGTTCCGCCAGCTTCTTGAGCAGTATTTTCTTTTGCAAGCCCGCCACCTTGTGCCGTGGCGCCACGCCGGCGGCAAATTCGACTACCCGGTGATCCAGGAAAGGGACGCGCGATTCGATTCCCGCCGCCATGCTCATGCGGTCGCCCTTGACCAGGATATCGTCCACCAGCCGGCTATGGATATCGCAATACAGGAAGCGGTTCAGTCCGCTTTCCTTGTCGTTGCAGCCGTCCATGATGGCCGAGAATCCGTTTTCCAGGCCACCGTCTCCTACCTCTTCCAGGAAATCAGGACGCAGCAATTGTCGCTGCAGGGTGGTGTCGAAACCGCCGAACCAGGAAGCGAAGCGCTGCGACTCCGAACCCAGGCTCAGGATTTCGAGAATGCTGCGCAAGCGCCGGCCCTGGAACGGCATGGCGGCGCCGGCGCCGCGCAGGCCGGCGTGGCGCACGCCGTTCGGCATCCAGTCCAACATGCCGGAGAAGGAATCGAATACGTACTTGGAGTAGCCGCCGAATTGCTCGTCCGCCCCTTCACCGGTCAGCATCACGGTGACATGCTGCTTGGCCGCCTGGCACATGTAGTAGGTGGGAATTCCCGGCGGCTCGCCCATTGGTTCATCATACAGCCAACACAGGCGCGCAAAATCGGCAATAAAATCATTGGCTCCCACCACCACCTCATGGTGCTCGGTGCCGTAGCGCTCGGCGATTTTGCGCGCATGATGCAGTTCGCTGAATTCCGGGATATCGAAGCCCACCGCGAAGGTCTTGATCGGCTCGCGCGCGCCGTTCTCGCGCCGCATGGTTTCCATCAGCGCCACCACCATGCTGGAATCGACGCCGCCGGATAGCTGCACTCCAAGCGGCACATCCGACATCAGTTGCATATCGACCGTGCGCCGCAGCAACGCATCGAGTTCCGTCAGCATCTGCTCCTGCGTCATGTCACGCGGCTGGTAGCGCACGTCCCAATAACTGACTGGCTGCGGCAGCGGCTCGCCATAGGAAAATTCGATCAGGCAGCCTTCCGGCAGCTTTCGAATCTGTTCGAACAGCGTATGCGGGCGCGAGGCGTACCGGGTCACGATATATTGCGCTACCCCCGGTCGGTAGACTTTCTTGCTGGCGCTGACTTCGGGAAAGCACAGCAGCGACTTGATTTCGCTGGCGAAGATCAGGGTTTTGCCGTCGCTCCACCAATACAGCGGCTTGACTCCCATATGGTCGCGGCACAGCATCAATCTGCGCCTGCCGGCGTCATAGATGCCGAAGGCGAACAATCCCTGCAAGCGCTGCGCCAGGCCGGTCCCGCCCCAGACCTGATAGCCATGCACCAGCACTTCGGTATCGCTGCGCGTCTGGAAGATGCAGCCGTGCTGCTCCAGTTCCGCCCGCAGCGTCCGGTAGTTGTAGATTTCGCCGTTGAAAGTCACCCATACGCTGCCGTCGCCGTTCGACATCGGCTGCTGGCCCGACACCAAGTCGATGATGGCCAGGCGCCGGTGTCCGAGCCAGCATGCATCGTCGCGGGCACGCCACTCGCCGCTGCCGTCCGGCCCGCGATGCGCCAGCGCCAACAGCGCCTGCCGAGCCGTGTCGGGGCTGACGCAAGGAGTGTCGCTGCGAAGGCGGAGATGTCCGACGATTCCGCACATAACAATCCTTTCCTGCTGCCGCGGCACGAAGGCCGCCGGCGCTGAAGTGCAAATCCGAAAATGACCGGTGATGCGGAAAAGCCGCTGGTCTTAGGTGCTTATTTGGCTTCACTTGCGCCCAAATAGCGGCTAATATCCAGGTGCTGCACCAGCATCCTGTGCTTGCCGCGCTGGGTGCGCGGAATCTCATCCACCTCGGCCAATTCGGCCGTGCAGCCGCCCTGCGTCTTCGCTTCCAGTGCCCGCACGATGCCCTGCCGGCTCCCAGACGACAAAGGCAGGGTGGTAACCACCTTGATCTGGAAGTGGCCTGGCTTGTCTTGTTCGTACTGCATTGCATCCACCCCCGCCAGCGCCAAGTCACCGATGTGAACCGCGCTTAAGGAGTTAATCGAAATCAGGCGGTGATCGCGGCAGACGATAAATTCCTGGCGTCGGCCTTCGATTCGTTCCACCACAGGGAAGCCGGGCAGCGCGAGGTTGGGCCGGTCGCTGAGCACGGCCATGTCGCCGGTACGATAGCGAATGAACGGCATCACTTGGTTATCGAAACCGGTGCCCACGATCTCGCCCAGCACACCGGGTTCGGTAATCGGCTTGCCTTCGTTATCCACCAGCTCGAAGTGGCCGTATTGCGGCCAGAAAAAGAAGCGATCGTCATCCGGCAGCGAGGCCGCCATCAGCACGCGTTCCGAATGTCCGTAGTGACACAACACCGGACAGGGAAACACGCTGCGAATCAGCTTCATATGGTGGTCCAACACGTTTTCGGAAAACAGCATGATGCCCTTGATCCGCTCCGAAACATCGGGTGCTGGATGTTCCTTCAGCCAGCGCGCCAGGGGATATATCGTGGAGGGAAATGCCTGGATGCAAACCGGCTTCCAGATACGCATGGCATCGATGTATTCCGGCATATAGGCACGCTCTAGATGATCCGAGCTCAGAATCAGCTGATGCTTGATCGGTTCATACATCCAGAGCCGGCCGCCAGGCCGGCCCGCGGTCGGCACGCCGCGTCCACGCAAGGCCAGCACCACGTCATTGTTGGCCGGGCCGACGCGCTGCTGAAATCTTTCCATGAAGGCGTATTCCTTGGTACGGGATATGCCCTTGTGCAGGTAAAACATCATCGGCACCGAAGTCGAACCGCCGGTAAAGGTTTTCATGCCGGCGCGCCGGGACATATTGCGGGAAAGGAAATGTGGCAGGTTGTGCATGAGGTCATTTTTGTTAACCGTCGGCAGCTTCTGCAGTAAAGCAATCGGATCGTCGAACTGCTTCAAAAGAGGGTGGTATTGCTGATAGGCGGGCACCGTTTCCAGTGTCCAGCGCAATGTATCGGCTAGCTTTCGTAGGCTGAGGTGCTCAATTTGCGTACGGTCCTGCAATTGCGCTTCATGAAAAAAACGCTGGTAGCTGCGCCCTCTGCGCAACGTTAAGGGAACCCATGAATACATCCGTCCAATCGAGCTCTTTACCCATTGCGGAGAGGCAATATAAGGGCCAAGCAAGGGATGTAAAAAATCTTCGAGAGTCATGGTCTTTCATTTGAAAAAGAACAGACGGCGGCGTGAAGGAGGCCGCCGAAAAAACCACCAGCCATACAGCGTGGAGCCCGTAACGACATGTCTTCCTGGTTATCGCCGACAACGTACCGGCTCTTAATATTTGTTCTGCCGCGGACGTAAACGTTCATAATCTTTGCGGCGCCCCGAGATAATCGGAAATATCCAGATGCTGCACCAGCAAGCGATGCTTGCCGCGTAGAGTGCGCGGAATTGCCTTCACTTCCACTACCTCGGCAGTACAGCCACCTTGGGTTTTGGTCTCCATTGCCCGCACGATCCGGGCACGCGCTTCGGCGGTCAATGGCTGCTGAACCGCCACCTTGATCAGAAAATGGCCCCGACGGAACTGTTCGAACTGCATGGAGTCAACTCCGGCCAAATCCGGCGAATGCGCTGCACCCATGCCGCACACCCCAATCAGCCGCTTGTCCTTACACACCAAGAATTCCTGCCTTCTACCCTCGATGCTTTCCACTACCGGGTAAGCGGGCAGCAAGGGATGCGGCTTGTCGCCCAGGATAGCCATGTCGCCAGTGCGATAGCGGATGAATGGCATGACCTGATTGTCATACCCAGTCCCGACAATTTCCCCCAACACGCCCGGCTTGGTAATTTCCATTCCGGCTTCGTCCACCAACTCGAAATGACCGTACTGTGGCCAAAAGAAACAGCGCTCGTCGTCCGGCATGGAAGACGCCATGAGCACTCGCTCTGAATGGCCGTAATGCTTCAAGACAGGACAGGAAAAAATTTCCTGCAGCAGCTTGATGTGATGGTCAAACACGTTTTCCGAAAACAGCATGATGCCCTTGATGCGCGCCGTCACTTCGGGAGCTGGATTTTCCTTGAACCAGCGCGCCAAAGGATAAATTGCGGACGGATACGCCTGAATGCAGGTCGGCCGCCAAAGCTGCATCGCTGCGATGTACTCGCTCATGTAGCGGCGTTCCAGATGATCTGAACTCAGGATCAATTGCCGCTTGATCGGCTCATACATCCAAAGTGCTCCACCGGAACGCCGCGCCGTCGGCACGCTGCGCCCTCGCAACGCCAGAATCACATCCGATCTGGACAAGGCGACGTATTGGTGGAAATTTTCCATGAACGCATACTCCTTGGAGCGCGACACTCCTTTTTGCAGATAGAAAACCATAGGCGTGGAAGTTGAACCGCCGGTCGCGGTCTTCAATCGCGCCCCTGGAGAAATCGCATTCGAAAGAAAGCTGCTCAAGTCGCGCTTGATATCCTCCTTGGAAATCAGTGGAAATTCGCGCAAAGCCTCGAACGGCGAATCGAGATCGTTTCCCAGATACCGGTATTGCTGATATGCCGGAACGGAATCCAGCGCCCAGCGCAAGGTGGCAGTGAGCTTGCGCGCTGACAGCTTGCATATCGATTCTTCGTCACGCAGTGCCGCCTCGGCCAAAAACATCTTGTAATGCGGCCCTCTGCTTAGCGATTCGGAAAAAAGAGAATACACTCGTCCAATCGAACTCTTGACCCATTGTGGCGAGGCAAAATACGATCCCAGCAGTGGATACAAACTGTCTTCAAACGTCATTTTTCGCATCCAGAAAACAACAAAAAATTCATGAAATCCCAGATCTGAAGCGTATCCATCAGACACTGTGCGGCTTAGACTTCAATCAAATACGAGATGGATACAAAGGAAAATCCACATCCGACTACGCTGTTCATGTAAAGAAATTTATTTTTCGCCAGCTGGTGCGGCAAGGCATCGCCTACAAATGGATATAAAAAGAAGCAATTCCCGCTCAAAGGGAAAAAAATCATGGCCTACCAACTTGGTGCTAGAGTACAAATGAACGAGAAACGTGGTCGAACACTGTGACTTCCCCAGTGGAGGAAAGATGATGAACACCAAGCAATCCCTTTTTAAAGTAAGGGTTGATTTCGGAAACTAATCTTTCGGAATAGGCTGTATCGGAAAGTTCTGTAATTCCGTACATCAACAGCCCTTGTCCATATTGGTCATACCCTTGGCGCTGCGCCATTCGAAAAATTTTCCCATCCTGGAACAGCATGCCTGCATTCCGCCCTCCCTCCGAATCGATTCGGATTGGGTTCCGCGGATGGGCTTTCCATTCTTTCGAGAGCGGTGAACTAGCCGAGAACAGATAGAGTTCCGAGCAATAATCATTGGACTCGGATTTATCGATGCTGGTCAGCATCCACCAAGTTCCTGCATACTCAAAAATCATGGTATCGACCGCCGAAACTTCATCTATCGCAACCGATACCAGCTCCCATTGCAGCGGAAATTCGGCACAGCGATAGATCCTGATTTGCCTCGACCCGCTGCACTCGGGACACATATACAGCTGGCCGCCGTAATTGAACAGGAAAGGGAAGGAAAGGTGAAATGGTTCGCGGATGCATTCGCCGACTTGATGCACACCGGCTTCACCTACTTCAAGCACTGAAATATGCGCGCGATCCGTCTTATAGACGTAATCCTCGACAAAGCAGTATGTCTTGCCGCCATAGGCATACACAAATGGATCTGCCCAAAAATGTCCACGCGGAGCTTTGGCTTTTATGCTGTCCCACAGGACTGCCTTTTCCCAGCCGGATGAAATGAACGAAATTTCCCATTTTTTTTGATAGCTCGCGACACGAAACAATGTCCGCTTGCCGATACGGCCCGCGATCTTAAAAAGATAGCGGATACTTTGGAGGACGGTCGGAAAATCACGGACCACACCGGAATAGGGTTGATGTATTTCCATTTCTGGTAGACGTTCGTGTACCGCCACATCTTTCAACAATTGCTTCAGATGCGGGCCTATCTTGCTGTAGAGGTTTGCCTGATTCAGGGAAAAAAGAAATTTGGTAGAAAAATATCCGCTTACGAGAACGTTCCTGATTTTTTCTCCCGTCAGGCGTTGAATTATAAATCCGGTTTTCGGATGCCTGTAATAACACTCCCAAAATCCCGGCGGCCAGCCGCGGTGTAGCTTATTCCCTGAACTTGTGATCGAAATAACCCCAAGCCGGCTGGCGTTCAGGATCTCACCGTGCATGTGCTCCACCCCAAACGCAATCAGCAAGTCCAGACCTAGTGCTTTGACGCGTCGCGCCTCCACTGGAGAAAATTGATAAACGGATCCGGATTCGGAAAGCTCCGATTCGATAGTGATTTTTTTAGAAATTGTTTTGCTCAGGTCGAAAGTATCGAAATGCGCTCGATGTAAGGAGCTAAACTTCAAGATGAGCTTTTCAATCATCAGGATGGTCCGAAACAGCAATACCGAACCTAGGTAGCCAAAACCATTGCCCTCCCCTAATCTGTCCATTTTTTTTAAAAATGAGATCGGCGGTGGCTTGAAGATTACAAGTTGGGAGATTTCGACATCGGATTGCTGGCTTGCCCAGCACACCAGCTCGTGAATGTATTTATTACAGAAGCTGTCTTCGAGAAG
>DATJCV010000305.1:0-4816 GCA_035497775.1 Burkholderiaceae bacterium
CAAGTCGACCACCGCGGAAGCGCTGGCCAGCCTCCATGCGGCCAACATTACCGTCATCATGGCCACCGGCGATGGCCTTACCACGGCACGCGCGATCGCCGCCAAACTGGGCATCGACCAGGTATACGGCGAGGTCAAGCCGCAGGACAAGCTCCGGCTGGTAGAGCGCCTGCAGGGCGAGGGCAGGATCGTGGCCATGGCCGGCGACGGCATCAACGACGCGCCGGCGCTGGCGCGCGCCAATGTCGGCATCGCCATGGGCACCGGCACCGACGTCGCCATCCAGAGCGCCCACGTGACGCTGGTCAAGGGCGACTTGCGCGGCATCGCCCGCGCCCAGGCTCTTTCGACTGAAACCGTGCGCAACATGCGTCAGAATCTCGGCTTTGCGTTCGTCTATAACGCGCTTGGAATCCCGCTTGCCGCCGGCCTGCTGTACCCGTTCACCGGGCATTTGCTGTCGCCCATGATTGCCGCGCTGGCGATGAGCCTAAGCTCGGTCTCGGTGATCACGAACGCGCTGCGCCTGCGTACGGCCGCCTCGTAAAAATACAGGCTCGCACACCTCTCTCTGAAGGAATATGCATGTTCAAGAAAAAACTGTTTCAACACCTGGCGCTGATCGTGCTGCTCGCCGCCGCCAGCCAGCAGACCAGCGTGGCCCAACAGTCATCGGCACCCGGCCTGCAAAAACGTCTGGCCGACCTGCTGCAGCCGAAGCAGGAGCAGTTGCTGGAGCCGGAACAGGCGTTCCGCCTGAAGACGGCATTCAGGAATCCGACCACCTTGGTAGCGGATCTGATCCCGGCCGACGGTTATTACCTTTACCGCAGCCGGATTCGCTTCGCCGTCAAGAATTCAAACGGCGTCGCCATCCAGGCAGTGCGACTGCCGGCCGGCAAAGCCAAAAACGACCCGACCTTCGGCACCACCGAAGTCTACGAGCAGCCTGTGCAAGCGGAAATCGCGCTGCAACGGGCACCACAAGCAAGCAGCTTTACCCTGGTCGCTTCCTATCAGGGCTGCCACCAAAAAACCGGCGTCTGCTATCCACCGGTTAGTACCGAATTGAATCTAGTCTCGCCGCCGGCGAAATGATCCATGATGCCCGGTCCGGCATGCCTGCCGGACCAATCCATTGTTGCCTTGTCGTTTGAACTCGGCCGCCGCCGCGGGCGGCCAGGCTGAATCATGCTTATGCTTCGTTGTGCGCAAGCATGCGCTCGATGCGCCGATCCGGCACCAACCAGATCACCGCAACCAGAACGTAGTCGGTTTGGGCAGGAATTGGCAGGACTTAAGTGGTACCTTCAGCTTTCGCCCATGCCTTCCGCTGGCTTCGTTGCAACGGCGCCGGCGCGCACTTTGTCTTCGATGCGCCGCCCGACATCTGCGTCGACATTTTTCCAGTAGTCGAAGGCGCGCTCCAGCACGGGGCTACGCACGCCGCCGAGCAAGCTGCCCACGACCTGGTCGACCAGCGCTTCACGCTGGGCGTCGTTGAATACCTCGCGCACCAGAGTGCCGGCCTGGCCAAAGTCGTCGTCCTCGGCATGCAACGTGTAGGCACTGCGCATCATCGCGCCATCGGCTTCCCAGCCTTCTGCCGCGGGGCCGGTGGTGTCGGCCCAGGACCGGCCGCCGCTATTAGGCACATAGACCGGCGCACTGCCGCTGTGCTGGTAGGCCATCTGGCCGTCAAACATGTAGGTGTTGACCGGCACCTTTGGCTGGTTCACCGGCAACTGGTGGAAGTTGGTGCCGATGCGGTTACGCTGGGCATCGGCGTAGGCGAACGCCCGGCCCAGTAGCATCTTGTCGGGCGACAGGCCGATGCCCGGCACCGTGTTGCCAGGAGAGAACGCTGCCTGCTCGATTTGAGCGAAGAAATTCTCGGGGTTGCGGTTCAGCGTCATCGTGCCGACCTTGATGAGCGGATAGTCCTTGTGCGACCAAGTCTTGGTCAGGTCGAACGGATTGAAGCGGTAATTTTTTGCGTCGGCGTAGCGCATCACCTGGACCGACAAGGTCCACTCCGGATACTTGCCGCCGGCAATCGCCTCGAACAGGTCGCGGCGGTGAAAATCGGCATCCTGGCCGGCCATGGTGGCGGCTTCGGCGTTGCTGAAGAAAGCCATCCCCTGTTTGGTGTGGAAATGATACTTTACCCAGAACTTCTCGCCGCTCGCATTGACCCACATGTAAGTATGCGAGCCGTAGCCGTTCATCTGCCGCCAGCTGCGTGGCAGGCCGCGCTACATCAGGTAAGTAACCTGATGCGCGGTTTCGGGATTGCTGGTCCAGAAGTCCCACTGCATGTGGTTGTCGCGCAAGCCAGAGTCGGGCAGCCTCTTCTGGCTACGGATGAAATGGGGAAACTTCATGGGGTCGCGCACGAAGAACACCGGCGTGTTGTTGCCCACCAGATCGTAGTTGCCTTCGCTGGTGTAGAACTTCAGCGAAAATCCGCGCACATCGCGCCAAGTGTCGGGGCTGCCCGATTCGCCTGCCACGGTAGAAAAACGCGCCAGCATCTCGGTGGACGCGCCCTTCTGGAACAATGCAGCCTTGGTGTATTTCGAGACGTCCTCGGTGATTTGCAGCACGCCGAAGGCACCGGCACCCTTGGCATGCGGTTGGCGTTCGGGTACCTTTTCGCGGTTGAAGTGCGCCATCTGCTCCAGGAAATGCACGTCGTGCAAAACGATCGGGCCGTTGGCGCCGACGGTCAGGGAGGTGCGATCGCTTGCGGCGGGAGCGCCGGAACCGGTTGTCGAACCTGAAACAATGTTCTTGTCAGCGCTGCTCATGGGATTTCCTTTACATTGAGGATTAAGGGTATTGCCATCTTGCGGCAGAGTCGAAGTAGATGGAACAAGGATATCGCCCACTCCGGCTGCTATGCGCCGACTTTCAGTGGTCCGTGCGTACCCGATACGGCGGCCCGGCGCACATGCTGCCTGCCGTAGGCGCCACTCGACCCCTGGTCACGAAGATATGTACCGCCTCGGAATAATTCTTCTTTGCCCCGGCCTCAAGAAAGTCCGGATTGATCACGTTCAGCGCCAAGTCAATGCCCTTGCGTTGAAGAGAGATCGAAGGCGAGACCGATTCGGCCTTGAACTGGGCGTGTGCTACGCCAGAAGCCAGTGTGGCTGCGAGGCCGCTTCCAACCGTCTTGAAAAGCTCGCGGCGCGATTCGTTCGGAATGGAGATTTCGGACATATCGATGCGCATAATGCTGTCCTGACTGCGTGATATTGTGACCGCGTGACCGCATCCAGTTGTAGGTTGACAGGATGTTTCGGCCTTAAGTTCGATTGTCATGCACCGATTCGCAGGAATTTCCTTTCTGCAATTATTTGACTCATTATTCTTTGTAGCGCCTTCGCGCATTTGGGCAAGCGTTAGATAGACTCGACCAAGCTTACTGCGCGCCTGGTCAGTAGTGAACATCCACTGGATACCTGCTGCGGATACATTAAGGTGGATTTGCCAAGCAAGTTTTTCTCGTTTTGCAATACGGCGCGTGCATCACCCCGGGTGTACTAGACAATTCTGCACCTACAAATTGAAGTTTATAGGGAGAAGCCATGGGTACGAAGTAATTTACAGAAGAATTCAAGATCGAAGCGGTCAAGCAAACAACGGAACGCGGGCATGCCGTGGTGGAGGGTGGCCGGCCGACTCAAGGTATCGACGCATAGCCTCTATCAATGAACTAAACGCTACAGCGTTACGCAAGCCGCACACGAGGCCAGTAAAGACCAACAAGCGGAACTGCGACGCCTCAAAGCTAAACTCAAGCGGGAGACGGAGGAGCGTGACATCCTAACCTCGATTGTTCAATTGATCCGGGGTAAGCACGAGTTTAGTGTTCCTAAGGTAGCTGCGACGTCAAAATCGTCCGATCAGGCCAAGTATCCGTGTAATCGGCAGACATGATCGTCACCCTAGATCACAACGAGCCGCAGGCAATGCAAAAAAACGGCAATGCCTGCGCCCGCATTCAAGCAAACGGTTGCAGCCAGCGAGACCGGGCCTGATTCCGCATAGAGCGCCCTAAAATCCGAGCCGTGCTCCAGCGCCAAATAGCGTCGCCAACCCGAGCAGCGCGAAGATTACCGCCGCAATCCCATGCACCAGCCGCACCGGAACACGGTTGGCGACGCGCCCGCCCAGCAGTACCGCCGGCACGTTGGCGATCATCATGCCGAGCGTGGTGCCGGCCACCACCGCCAGCAGACTGTTATATTGCGCCGCCAGCGCCACGGTCGCCACCTGGGTCTTGTCGCCCATTTCGGCCAGGAAGAATGCGATCAGCGTGGTGCCGAATACGCCGAATTGGGCGAGGCGCGTATCCGCCTCGTCCAGCTTGTCCGGAATCAGAATCCAGACCGCCATCGCCAGGAACGAGATACCGAGCACCCAGCGCATCGTGTGCGGCTCCAGCAGCGATGGAATCCAGGCCCCGAGTGCGCCGGCCAGGCCGTGATTGACCAGGGTCGACACCAGGATGCCGAGGATGATCGGTAGCGGCTTGCGGAATTTGGCGGCCAGCAGGAATGCCAGCAATTGCGTTTTGTCGCCGATTTCGGCGAGGGCGACGATGCCCGTAGAGACGAGAAATGCTTCCAATGATTACTCCCAGGCCGGACTGAAAACCAATGACCAACGCGCATCCCCGGCCAGTCCGGAGGCACGATGGTCAAAGGTCTCGCCAGGTCGGGAACTGCCTGCGCCATGACCGAACGGTCAAGTATGTTGACGCAGGCCCCTTCCGAAAGAAGGGCGGCTACTCCCCAATGACGGGCGG
>DATJCV010000306.1:0-13072 GCA_035497775.1 Burkholderiaceae bacterium
GTACCGCCAGGCCAGCCGCCTGTTTGCCTTTGCCGGCGACAGCGCCGCGCTGCAATACGGGATCAACCCGAAATGGCGCGGCGTCACGCCGTATGTCGCGCTGTTCGCGCCGCAGGGGGCGCCGAAGCTGATGGCCGGCCGGCCCGGCGCGCAAGACCTCGACCTGCTCATGGCGCCGGACGCAGGTGGGCGCTGAACGGCGCCGGCGCACTTATAATGAAGCGCTGCATGGCCGCTCGCCGCGCCCGAATCCCAACCCCGATATGTTGTGACGCATGCCCTTCTCGCTCGACAAACTGCTGGTGATCGGCATTTCCTCGCGCGCACTGTTCGACCTCGAGGCGGAAGAAGCGATCTTCCGCACGCAAGGGTTGGAAGCGTACCGGCGCCACCAGCTCGAAAATGAAAACGCGGTCCTGAAGCCGGGCGCCGGCTTCGCGCTGGTGCGCGCGCTGCTGAAACTGAACCTGCTGACCGCCGACCAGAGGCTGGTCGAAGTGGTCATCATGTCGCGCAACTCGTCCGAAACCTCGCTACGGATTTTCCATTCGATCGAGCACTACGGGCTCGACATCACGCGCGCGGCGCTGTCCGGCGGCGCCCTGCTGGCGCCATACCTGCAAGCCTTCAACGTCAGCCTGTTCCTGTCGCTGCACGAAGACGACGTGCAGGCCGCGGTCGAGTCCGGCGTGGCGGCGGCGCTGCTGTATCAAAAACCGGCCAACGCGCTGGCGGAACTGGACCAGATCCGCATCGCCTTCGACGGCGATGCCGTGATCTTTTCGGATGAATCGGAACGCATCTTCCAGACCCAGGGGATGGAAGCGTTTGAACGGCACGAACGGGAAAATGCGCTGCAGCCGCTGCCGGCCGGCCCCTTCGCCCGGCTGCTGAAGGCGCTGTCGTTCATCCAAAAAAATTTCAAATCGGCCGACGGACGGGCGGCGCCGATCCGCACCGCGCTGGTCACCGCCCGCTCGTCGCCGGCGCACGAGCGCGTGATCCGCACCCTGCGCGCCTGGGACGTGGTGATCGACGAAACCTTCTTCATGGGCGGCGTGGCCAAATCCGAAGTGCTGGCGGCGTTCAAGCCGCACATGTTCTTCGACGACCAGCCCGGCCACTGCGCCGGCGCCGCACCGCTGGTGCAGACCGGCCGGGTGCCGGCGCAATATCTGGAAGCAATGGCGGATGGGGCGAAAGGCCAGTAGCACGGCGTTGCGTGCCACAGCGGCCAAAACCCCGATGGAATGGCTCGCAGCGATCACGATATTGCAAATACTCCTATTACAGTATCCAAATACCGCCCTAATTACGGTAGTTTTTAATACATACTCCGTATTTGTGTTAATGATGTGCTGGCACAGTCAAATTAGGTAGCGTCGAAGACAGGCGCTCGCCCGGAGAATGCCGCCGAGGCATTTCGACCGGCCGGCATCCATGACGTCGGCATATGATCGCGTTGCGCGGGAACGGCGTCGCAGTTAGCGTTGGCTACGCCGGAACAAAAGATAGCCGAGCATGGAAGCGGCCGTCGCCAAGGTAATCGCGCAAGCCATCGGCCACCCGCTACCGTCGTGGAAAAAGCTGACGAAGGCGCTGGCGAGCATGCCGAAGCCAAACTGGCTGGCCCCAAACAATGCAGCAGCGGCTCCCGCATTTTCCGGATAACGGAGCATCAGCAAGCCGACGCAATTCGCGCCGAGCAAGCCGGTCATGCTGACGGCGAGGAACAGGCCCCCAAGCACGGCGCTCAGCGCACCGGGGACCCCCATCCCCAAAAGCAAGACCAATGCGCCGACGAAGCCCAGGGCGCTGCCGACACCGGCCATCGTTGCCGCCCCGCGCCGCGGCACAAAACGACTGTTCAGATAGTTGCAGCCAAAAATGCCAAGCGCGTTGGCGGCGAATACCAATCCGAATTGGGTCGGCGAAAACCGCTGCAATTCAATGAAATAAAAGGGGCTGGCGGTGATGTAGGCAAACATGGCTGCAAACGACATGCCGCCGGCCAGCACCAAGCCGAGCGCCACCGGATCGACGAGCAGGCTGCCATACACGGCAAACGCACGGGCCAGCGGCAGTTGGCCGCGGCGTTGGACCGGAAGGGTTTCCGGAAGCCGCGACCAGACCACCAGCAGACTGAGTGCGCCCCACAGCAACACGGCTGCAAAAGTGCCGCGCCAGCCGAAGCCGCGTAGCAGCACACTGCCAATCAGAGGAGCGATCAGCGGCGCGATCGCGGTGACCATTGCCATCAGCGACAGCTTGCGCAGGGCCTCGACGTCGGGATAGATGTCGCGCACGACGGCCCGAGCCAGCACGGAGGCCGCGCCGCCACCCAGCGCCTGCAGAAAGCGGGCGGCGATGAGTTGCTCGATGCTGGTCGCCAGCATGCAGGCCAGGCTGGCCAGCGAAAACAGTGCGATGCCGGTTAGCATGACCGTACGCCGGCCGTAGCGATCCGAGATCGGGCCGTAGAACAGCATGCCGAGCGAGAAACCGGCCAGGAAGACGGTGACCGACAGTTGCACCGCGTGCGGCGAAGCCGCCAGGCCGGTGGCGATCGCCGGCAGCGCCGGCAGGTAAAGATCGATGGCAAGCGGGCCAAAAGCGACCAGCGCGCCCAACAGCACGATCAGCCTGCCCTCGCGGGACTTGTCGAACGCAACGCTCACCTTATCCCCATCCTTACAGCCCGCCCAGCGCCAGGTACTTGATTTCCATGTACTCGTCCAGGCCGTGGCTGGAGCCTTCGCGGCCGACGCCGGACAGCTTGACGCCGCCGAAGGGCGCGACCTCAGTCGAGATCATGCCGGTATTGACGCCGACCATGCCGTATTCGAGCTTGCGCGACACGCGCCACACGCGCGCGTGATCCTTCGAGTAAAAATAGGCGGCCAGACCGAACTCGGTATCGTTGGCCAGCGCGATCGCTTCTTCCTCGGTCTTGAAGCGGAACAGCGGCGCGACCGGCCCGAAGATTTCCTCCTTCGCCACCGCCATTTCCTTGGTCACATCGCACAGGATGGTCGGCTGGTACCAGGTGCCGCCCAATTCGTGGCGGCGGCCGCCGGCGAGCACGCGCGCGCCCTTGCCGACCGCGTCCGCGACCAGCTCCTCGACCTTGGCGATGGCCGGCTCATCGATCAGCGGGCCTTGCGTGACGCCCGCGTCCATGCCGTTGCCGACCTTGAGCGCGGCGACGGCGGCGGCCAATTTGGTCGCAAAGGTGTCGTATATGCCGTCCTGCACCAGGAAGCGGTTGCTGCACACGCAGGTCTGGCCGGCGTTGCGGTACTTGGACGCGATCGCGCCCACAATCGCCGCATCGACATCCGCATCGTCGAACACGATGAAGGGTGCATTGCCGCCGAGTTCGAGCGAAAGCTTCTTGACCGTGCCCGCGCACTGCTGCATCAGCAACTGGCCGATCGGGGTGGAACCGGTGAAGGTCAGCTTGCGCACGATGGGGCTGGCGGTCATCGCGCCGCCGATCAGGCTGGCCTTGCCGGTGACGACGGAAAACACCCCCGCTGGCACGCCGGCGCGCTCTGCCAGCTCGGCCAGAGCCAGCGCCGACAGCGGCGTCTGTTCGGCCGGCTTCAGCACGATGGTGCAACCGGCGGCAAGCGCGGGCGCGACCTTGCGGGTGATCATCGCGGACGGGAAATTCCACGGCGTGATCGCCGCGCACACGCCGACCGGTTCCTTGGTGACCACGATCTGCCTGTCCTTCGCCGGCGACGGGATCACCTCGCCATACGCGCGCCGCGCTTCTTCCGCGAACCATTCCACATAGGCGGCGGCATAGGCGATCTCGCCCTTGGCTTCGGCCAGCGGCTTGCCCTGCTCGGCCGTCATCAGCGCGGCGAGGTCGTCCTGGTTGGCGATCATCAGATCGAACCAGCGGCGCAGGATGCGCGCGCGCTCGGCGGCTGTGGTGTCACGCCAGGTTTGCAACGCACAGTCGGCGGCGGCGATCGCACGCTCGGTTTCAGCCGCGCCGCAGTACGGCACATGCGCGATGACGGCGCCGGTCGCCGGATTGGTCACGGCAACGGTGTTGCCGCTGTCGGCGGCCACCCAGGCACCGTCGATGTAGCAGGCCTGACGCAGCAGGGAGGAGTCTTTCAATGTGGGCATGTGGAATTTTCCTTTGATCTGTTGAAATCTCCTCGCTTCGTCGGGCACCATTCAAAGGGGGAGGAGCTTAAAGATGCCGCTCTTGTACAGAGAAGGAGAAATCCGCAGGGTGCGCTCGGCGCACCATTCCCTGTACAAAAGCTTCAGTGCGCCAAGCGCACCCTACGTGACGCGACAGCACGGCGGAGTCAATACGACGCGCCGGCCTTGCCGCCGTCCGCCTGTTTGAATTTGGCCGCCAGCGCAACCGCCGCATTGCGCAGCAACAGCGCATCGACGCCCACCAGCAAGAAACGCGCGCCCATCGCCTGATAAGCGGCGGCAACGGCGGGATCCGCCGAAAATATGCCGGCCGCCTTGCCGGCGGCGGCGATCTTCGCAATCGCGCCTTCCAGCGCCGCTTTCACTTCCGGATGCCCCGGCTTGCCGAGATGACCCATCGATGCCGCGAGGTCGGACGGGCCGATGAACACCGCGTCCACGCCTTCCACCTGCAGGATGGCGTCGAGTTCCGCCAGTCCGGCGCGTGATTCGATCTGCACGATCAGGCACATTTCGCTATCGGCGTGCGCAAAATAATCTTCCACGCCGTTCCAGCGCGCCGCGCGCGCCATCGCTGTTCCGACGCCTCGGATGCCGTGCGGCGGGTAGCGCATTGCACGCACCAACGCGCGCGCCTGTTCCGCGTTTTCCACCATCGGCACCATCAGCGTTTGCGCGCCGCCGTCGAGCAATTGCTTGATGCGCGCCGCGTCATGGTCGACGGTACGCACCACCGGCCGCACCGGATACGCCGCGAGCGCCTGCAGCTGCTCGATTACCGAGCGCAGGTCGTTCGGGCCATGCTCGCCGTCGATCAGCAGCCAGTCGAAACCGGCGGTTGCGACCACTTCGGCGCTGTAGCCGTTCGCCAGTCCGAGGAACAGGCCGATCTGCGTGTCGCCGGCGGCGAGCGCGCGCTTGAACTGATTTAAGGGCATGTCCATGCTCGCGGCTCCCGATCAGACGAAACGGCAGGTGATGTTGCCCAGCGGGCCGTAATCCGCGTGGAAGGTGTCGCCCGGGCGCACCTTGACCGGCCGCGTGAAGGAACCGGCGAGGATAATCTGGCCCGCCTCCAGCGCGATGCCGTGCGGCGCGAACTTCTTCGCCAGCCAGGAAATGCCGTTGGCCGGGTGGTTCAGCACGCCTGCAGCGACGCCGGTTTCCTCGATCACGCCGTTGCGGTAGAGCAGCGCAGACACCCAGCGCAGATCCACATCCATCGGGCGGATCGGGCGGCCGCCGAGGATGATGCCGACGTTGGCGGCATTGTCGGAAATGGTGTCCATCACCTTGCGCGGACGCTTGGTTTCCGGATCGATCCGATGGCAGCGCGCGTCGATAATTTCGAGCGCCGGGATTACGTAGTCGGTGGCCGTCAGCACGTCGAGCATGCTGACGTTCTCGCCTTCCAGGCGCTGCTTCAGGATGAAGGCCAACTCGACCTCGATCATCGGGTCGATGAAGCGCTCGCACGAAATGTCGGAACCGTCCTGGTACACCATGTCATCGAGCAGCGTGCCGAAATCCGGCTCGTCGATCTGCGATGACATCTGCATCGCGCGCGAAGTCAGGCCGATCTTGTGGCCGACGATCTTGCGGCCCTCGGCCAGCTTCAGCTTGATCCCTTCGCGCTGGACCGCATAGGCATCGGGAATGGTGATTTCCGGATGATCCAGCGAAATCTGGCGCACCGGCTTGCGGCTTTTTTCAGCTTCGTGCAGGCGCCATGCCGCGGCTTCAATGATCGATTGATCCAGCATATTCTTCTCTCGTAGGATCACGCCTTGCGGTAGCGGGCGTGAATGTTGTTCTGCTTCCAGGTGCCGGCCTCGCTGAACTCGACGATTTCCAGCGACAGGGCCAGCGTGCGTTTTTCGTAGATGGCGGCGAAATGTTCGGCGATCATCCTGAACAGGTCGTCGCCGGTCTTTTTCTTGGCTTCCTCCGAGCGTCCCGCCCCGATCTTCAGGGTGGCATGCACGAAGGCGTCGTCGGCGCCGCCGTCGGCGACGCAGTAATCGGCAAGGCGGATGCCGCGCGAGCGGATGCCGCCGGTCGGGAACACCCCACCCTGGTCGATCAATACCTGGTTGGATTTCCTCAGCAGGCCAGGGATATCGGCTTCCGCGCCCAGGTTGTCGGTGTATTCGTAGATGAGATGAGGCATGTTCTTTCCTTCAAAACTTGTGCCGTCCGGCTGCGGGCCGCATGTGCATCCCGGCCTCGGCGGCCATGTCATTTCGAGCGCAGCGAGGGATCTCACTCGGCAAGGCTTGTCCCGCCGGATGAGGTTCCGCCCTTGCAGGGCGGCCTCCGCTTGCAAGAGGAGGCCGTTTCGCAAGCGGATAGCATGCCATCCGAAACCCCTGCTACACCTGCGTTCGGATTGACCTCGGTGTTAGAGCGGGAACACCGCGTTGATCTGCCCGGTTCCGGACGAGCCGAAATACGGCGTGATGACTTCGACCTTGCCCTGGTACTGGTCCCAGCCGAGCATGCCAAGCAGCATTGCGGTGTCGTGCATCATGCCTTCGCCGTGGCACTTGACCGCGTATTCCGGCAACATGCCGCAGAAGGTCTTCCAGTCGCCCTGCTTCCACAGATCCACCACGTGATGGTCGACCGTTTCCAGGAACGGATCCCAGACCTTGTGCAAGAACTGGTCGGACACGCCGTTCTGCGCGAAGCGGTGCGACAGCGAGCCGCTGGCGAGCACCGCGACCGTGCCGTCGTAGTCATTTTCGATCGCGCGGCGCACCGCGCGGCCCAGCTCCACGCTGTCGGCAAGGTTATGCACCGTGCACAGCGCGGATACCGACACCACCTTGAAGTGCTTGTCTTCGTTCATGTAGCGCATCGGCACCAGCGTGCCATATTCCGGCGCGAGGCTGGTGGCGTCGTGTGCACGGGTGTGGACGCCGGCGCCGGTTGCCGCTGCCGCGATCGCCCTGCCCAGCTCCGGATTGCCACTGTAAGAAAATGGCAGGTTGTTGATGAAGTGCGGCAGTTCGTTGCTGGTATAGATGCCTTCCCACGACGGCGCGCAGTTGATGTGGTAGCCGCTGTTGACCAGCCAGTGCGTGTCGAACACGACGATAGTGTCGACGCCGAGTTCCCGGCAGCGGCGGCCGATTTCCTTGTGACCGTCGATGGCGGGCTGGCGGCAGCCCTTGTGCGGGCCGTCCTGTTCCGACAGATACATTGACGGCACGTGGGTGATCTTGGCCGCGAGTGCGAGTTTTCCCATGCTTGCTCACTCCTGTTGCTTGTTGTAGGGCCAGCGCCGCGTTGCGGGCCGGTCTGACTGGTTCCCGACAGCGGGGAACAATTCCTTATCTGTTACACGCCCCAGCGCGGGATCGGGTGGCTGCCGTAGGACACAGCCACGTTCTTCGCCTCGCAGAACACTTCATAGCTGTAGTGGTTGCCTTCGCGGCCGGTACCGGATGCCTTGACGCCGCCGAAGGGTTGACGCAAGTCGCGCACGTTCTGGCTGTTGACGAAGGTCATGCCCGCTTCGATCGCCTTGGCCATGCGCATCACGCGGCCGGTGCTCTCGGTCCACAGGTAGGACGACAGGCCGTAGGGCGTGTCGTTGGCGATGCGGATCGCTTCTTCCTCGGTCTTGAAGCGGATGATGCAAGGCACTGGGCCGAAAATTTCTTCCTGCGCGATTCGCATCTTGTTGTCGACGTCGGCGAACACGGTTGGCTGTACCCAATTGCCGCCCTTCAGGTGGGCCGGCACGTCCGGCGTGCCACCGCCGTAGACCAGCGTCGCGCCTTCCTTCTTCCCCAGTTCGATGTAACCGGTGACTTTTTCCCAGTGACCCTTGCTGATCATCGGGCCGATGATGGTATTGGGGTCGAGGGGATCGCCCACTTGCAGACGCGCGGCGCGCGCGGCGAAATCGGCGACGAACTTGTCGTAGATGCCGTCCTGCACCAGGATGCGCGAACCGGCGGTGCAGCGTTCGCCATTGTTCGAGAAGATCATGAACACGGCGGCGTCCAATGCGCGCTCGTAGTCGGCATCGTTGAAGATGATGAACGGCGACTTGCCGCCCAGTTCCATCGAGAATTTCTTCAGGCCGGCGGCCTTGACGATGCGGTTGCCGGTGGCAGTCGACCCGGTAAACGAAATGGCGCGCACGTCCGGATGCGAAATCAGCGGTTCGCCGGCGGTGGTGCCGAAACCGTGCACGACGTTGAACACGCCTGGCGGAATGCCCGCTTCGAGCACCAGCTCGCCAAGGCGGTCGGCGGTCATCGGCGACAGTTCCGACATCTTCATCACGGCGGTGTTGCCCAGCGCCAGGCAAGGCGCCGTCTTCCAGGTCGCGGTCATGAAAGGCACGTTCCAAGGCGAGATCAGCGCGCACACGCCGACCGGCTGCCACAGCGTGTAGTTCAGGTGGCCGGTGTCGGAATCGTAGGTTTCGCCGTGTTGGTGCTGCGCGAGTTCGGCGAAGTAGTAGAAGTTGTCGGCCGCACGCGGGATCAGCGCCTTCTTGGTCTGACCGATGACCTGGCCGCAATCCTTCGTTTCCAGCTCGGCCAGTTCCGGCACGTTCTTCGCGATGAGGTCGCCAAGATTGCGCATCAGGCGCGCGCGTTCCTTGGCCGGCGTCGCGGCCCAGCCCGGAAACGCAGCTTTGGCGGCGGCGACGGCGGCATTCACCTCGCCCTGACCGCCGCTGGCGACCTGCGCCAGCACTTCGCCGGTCGCCGGGTTGATGGTGTCAAAGGCGTCCCTGCTTTCGACCTTCTGGCCGTTGATGAGATGCTTGATCATGCTGTCCTCGCTCGTTTAGCAGTTGGCGAAATACGTCCGGTCATCGACGATGGTGTTGACCAGGGTGCACACGCCTTCGATTTCAGTTTCGATCACGTCACCCGCCTTCGCGTCGGCCAGCCCTTCCGGCGTGCCGGTCAGGATCACGTCGCCGGGGTTCAGCGTCATGAAGGACGACAGATATTCGATCAAAGTCGGGATGTCGAAGACCATATCGGCAGTCGTGCCTTGCTGCGTCGTCTTGCCGTTGATGCGCGTGGTCAGCTTCAGGCGCATCGGATCCTGCACGTCGGCGCGATCAACCAGCCATGGACCGAGCGGCGTGCAGCCGTCGCGGTTCTTCACGCGCAGGTTCGGGCGGTAATAGTTTTCGAGGTAGTCGCGGATCGCGTAGTCGTTGGCCACCGTGTAGCCGGCCACCATCTCGTAGGCATCGGCCTTGGACACCTTGTAGCCGGTCTTGCCGATGACCACCGCGAGTTCGCACTCATAGTGCATGTAGGCTGCGTCGGCCGGGCGGCGCGTTTGCGCGCGGTGGCCGACGATGGTGTTCGGCCCCTTCAGGAACACCAGCGGCACTTCCGGCGCCTTGAACGCCAGTTCCTTGGCGTGATCGGCGTAGTTCAGGCCGAGCGCGAACACCGTGCCCACCTCCACCGGCGGCAGCCACACGACTTCGTTTTCTCTCAGCAGGCGGTCATCGGCCAGGCGCACGCGGCCGTCGGCGGCTTGCGTGACTTGATGAATGGCGCCCTGCCAGGCGATGCGTCCGTGCTTCATTGCCGCTCCTCCTGTCGGGCGATGGTGAACTCGATAGCGCCCAAACCTTCGGCGCTGATGCGCACACGACTGCCTGCCTTTGCCTGCGGTGCCATGTAGCGCACACCGACCAGCAGCACGTCGCCTGCGCACAAGGTCATGAATTCGCTGACATCGGCCAAAAGCTGCGCGGGCTGGCGCACCAGTTCTGCCAGCGCGCGCTGCTCGACCGTCCTGCCATCGATGTCGGTCACCAGCGTGAGCGCCGACAGGTCGGTGAACGGTTTGACTTCGGACAGCGGCAAGGCGCCGTCGAAGCACTTTTCGCGGATGGCCGGGCGGTAGTAGCTCGCATGCGGCAAGCTGAGGTCGGCTGCCAGCACCAGGCCACCCACCACATCGAGCGCGTTCTGGGGCGACAGCCGCGCTGCGGCGCGGCCCATGACCAGGCCGATGGTGGCGCCGATTTCGACGCTGTCCGCGCCATCCGGCAGGCACACCACCGCGCCGCTACCGACGTGGGTATTGGCCGGCTTGATGTACAACATCGGCGCCTTGGGCGCGCCTTTGTAAGGCGCGCCCTCGAGCGGGCCGATCTTTTGCAGGGAAACGGTGTCATTCAGGATGACGCCGTACACCGTGCCCTTCACTTCTTGCCTGAGCATATATTGTGACTCCAGTTACTTCAGCCAGTGGACCAGGCCGAGGGACAGCGTGGGGATGAAAACCAGCGCAATGATGCGCACGAAGTCCGAGGCCAGGAAGGGCATCACGCCCCAGGCGGTTTCCTTCATCGGCACATCCTTGGCCAGCTTGTTGATCACGTACAGGTTCATGCCGACCGGCGGGTGCACCAGGCCGATTTCCACCACCATCAGGGCGAGGATGCCGAACCAGATCGACTTGTCCTCGACGCCCATGCCGAAGAACTCCAGGCCCATGACCATCGGATAGAAGATCGGGATGGTCAGCAGGATCATGGCCAGCGAATCCATCACGCAGCCGAGCAGGATATAGATCAGCAGGATCGAGAACAACACCATCAACGGCGGCAGGCTGCTGGCCTGGACCCAGGTCGCCAGTTCGTTCGGCATCTGCGACAGCGCCAGGCCGGAGTTCAGCAAATCGGCGCCGATCAGGATCAGGAAGATCATGCCGGTTGCGTGGGCGGTGCCGTAGATGCTTTCCATGAAGCCCTTGGCGCGCATGCCGCCAGTGACCACCGCGAGGATGCCGCAGGCAGCAGCACCGATCGAAGCGGCTTCGGTCGGGTTGGCCCAGCCGCCATAGATGCCGACGATCACCACCAGGAACACTAGCATCACCGGAATGATGTTGATCTGCGCCTTGATCATGTCGGACAAGCGTGCCTTCTTGCCGGCCGGACCGGCGCTCGGATCGCGCCGCACGAGGATGGCGATTACGACGATATAACCGAGCGCGGCGATGATGCCGGGAATGACGGCCGCCATGAAGAGCTTGCCAATCGATTCCTGCGTCAGCACCGCGTAGATCACCAGCGGCACCGACGGCGGAATCATGATGCCCAGCGTGCCGGAGGCCGCCAGCGTCGCGGTGGCCAGCTTGCCGGAATAGCCGGCCTTACGCAGTTCAGGCAGCGCCACCTGGCCCATGGTTGCGGCAGTCGCCAGCGAGGAGCCGCAGATGGCGCCGAAGGCGGCGCAAGCTGCGGTCGAGGCCATCGCCAGGCCGCCGCGCCAGTGCCCGATCAGGGTGCCGGCGGCCTTGAACAAGGCCTTGGACAAGCCGCCGTGGGTGGCGAACTGACCCATCAGGATGAAGAGCGGGATCACCGCCAGGTCATAGTTGGAAACCCGTGCAAACACCAGATTGTTCATGGTGTACAGCAGGGCGGCGGCTTCGCCGCCGTTCATTACCAGATAGATGCCGGCGCCGGTGATGAACATCGCCATCGCGATGTGCATGCGGATGGCCAGCATCGCCAGCAGGCAGCCGAAGCCGATCAGGCCGATTGCGGTACCACTCATTGTTTCGCTCCCGGCATTTTCTTGGAGGGATGAAAGGATGCATAGGCGCGATACAGGGCGCATACCGCCATCAACGCCAGGCTCGGCACCAGCAGCGCGGTCGGAATCCACAGCGGTAGCGACACCAGCGCGGTCACTTCCTGCGACTCGTGCGCCGAGATCGCGGCCAGCGTGGTGCGCCAGACCAGAAGCGCCATCACGGCGGCCAGCAGAAACTCGGCCACGCCGTCGATCTTGCGCTTAAGGGAGTCACGCATGTTCTCGGTAAAGAAATCCACCTTGATATGCTCACCGAGCAGGGTGCAATACGGTAGGAAGGCCGTCGCCGCGACGGCTGAACCGGCCTGCATCAGCTCGATGTCGCCGTTGACGGAGCCGAACCCGAGCTTGCGCCCGATGATCGACACCAGCGACATCGCGACCAGGGCGACGAACAGCAAACCGCCCGCCATTGCCATCGTCTTGCCGGCCAGGATCAGGTAGTGCTCGACCGGGTCGTGCTCTACCAGTTCGTGGGGAAGTCCCATCGGATCAGGCATGACTCACCTCTTTTGCAGAATCGTCGTGGGTTACTTGCTGCCAGCGATTTGGCGGGCACCGTTGGCCAGAGCTCGACCGTCCAGACCCTTTTCGCTGACCTGCTTGATCCACTCTTCCTCGACGCCAGCGACCGCCTTGCGCATGGCAGCCATTTCGGCGGCGCTGAACTCGGTGATCTTGTTGCCCAGCGTCGCCAGCTTTTTGTGCGCGCTCTTGTTTTCATCGTCGAACACGGAACCGAGCTTGTCGACCAGGGCTTCGTTGCTGTACTTGTCAACGATGGCCTTCAGATCGGCCGGCAGGCCGTCATACTTCTGCTTGTTCATCAAGACCGTCAGCACGGTGGCGGTGGCGTAGGGCTGACCGGCCGGCGGCTCGGCGTGGAACTTGGTGACTTCGGACAGCTTGGTCGGGAACACCAGTTCCCAGGCGCCCAGCGAACCGTCCACCACGCCCTTGGCGATGGCTTCGGTCACTTGTGCCGGCGGCATCGCCACCGGCGCGCCGCCCAGAGCGGTCAGGGTCTTGGCGCCGAGACGGGTGGAAGTACGCAGCTTCAGGCCCGAAAAGCCGGCCAGGCCGGTGACTTGCTTGCCGGAGGTATGCACTGCCTGGCCGCCATCGACGTGGAATGCCAGCACCTTGTAGGCGGCGAATTCCTGCTGAGCGTACTGCTTGTAATACTTCCACACTGCGCGACTGCCAGACAGCGCGTCGGACACCATGAACGGCAATTCGAAGGCTTCGATCGCAGGGAAGCGGCCGGCCGAGTAACCGGG
>DATJCV010000307.1:0-5398 GCA_035497775.1 Burkholderiaceae bacterium
ACTGCGGGTTTGCGTCACGGCATTGCCGACCGCCGCCTCGCCCAGCGCCACGCCTTCGGTATGGACGAAGGTGATGTCGGTGAGGCCGATGAAGCCGAGCACCGCGCGCAGATAGGTTTCATGGAAATCCATCGCCTTGCCGGGGCCGGAGCTGTAGACGCCGCCGCGCGAGGTGAAGACATACACCTTCTTGCCGGTGACCAAGCCGAGCGGGCCGGTTTCGGTGTACTTGAAGGTCAGGCCGGCACGCGCGACCTGGTCGATCCACGCCTTCAGGCCCGAGCTGATCGAAAAATTGTACATCGGCGCGCCGATCACGATGACGTCGGCGGCGAACAGTTCGGCGATCAACTGTTCCGACAATTGCGCGGTCTGGTTCTGCGCCGGCGTGCGGTTGGCGGCCGGGGTGAAGAAGGCGCCCAGTATCTCCTCGTTTAGATGCGGTACCGGCTGCGCCGCCAGATCGCGTTCGACGATGGTGTCGCTCGGGTGGGTCAGGCGCCACTGGTCGAGAAATTCGGCGCTCAGCTGGCGCGACAGGGAGCCTTCAGTACGGACGCTGCTATTGATATGAAGAAGTTTGGCCATGATCGTTTCCTTTGTTCGAGATCGGTTGAGGAAATGATAGGCTGCGTTTAATATCGACGGAAGCCGGATAATTTAACTTGATAACATCTAATAAATCGATATGAGAGACCCTGGGAACCCGACGCTGGACCAGTTGCGCGTGTTCGTCGCCGTCGTCGACGCCGGCAGCTTTTCGCGCGCGGCGCGCCAGCTGCACCGCACGCAGTCGGTGGTCAGTTATACGATCGCCAACCTCGAAGCGCAGCTGAACGTGGCCTTGTTCGATCGCGGCAAGCGCAAGCCGGAACTGACCGAAGCCGGCAAGATGCTGCTGGCCGACGCCCGCACCGTGGCGCTCAAGGTGGATGCGATGCGGGCCCGCGCCAAGAGCCTGGCCGAAGGACTGGAGGCGGAAGTGGCGCTGGCGGTCGACGTGATGTTCCCGGCCTGCCTGCTGGTACGGGTGCTGGATGCATTCCAGCGCGAATTCCCGACGGTCGCCCTGCGCCTGCGTATCGAAGCCTTGGGCGGCGTCATGCAACTGGTACTGGACCGCACTTGCGGCATCGGCGTCAGCGGCTGGATCGTCGAGACCCCCGACGCCATCGAGCGCCAGCAGATCGGCCATGTGCTGATGGTCCCGGTCGCCGCACCCGGCCATCCGCTGGCGCAGCACGCCGGCCCCATCCCCACCACGGTGCTGCGCGAACAGACGCAGCTGGTGCTGACCGACCGCACCGCGCTGACCGCCGGCCGCGACTTCGGCGTCTTTGCCGTGCGCGACTGGCGCCTGGGCGACCTCGGCGCCAAGCACGCGCTGCTGCGCGCCGGACTGGGCTGGGGCAATATGCCGGAGCCACTGGTGCGCGAGGACTTGGCCAACGGCCACCTGGTGCGCCTGCAACTGGTCGAACAAGCCGAAACGCCGTTCCCGCTGTACCTGATCCACCGCACCGACAACCCGCCCGGTGCAGCCAGCCGCTGGCTGATGGAACAGTTCGCCGACCGGCCGGTGGAGTCGGCGTTTGAGTGAGGAAGCAACAATAGTCACCCGCCCAGCCAATCACGCGATAGCGTTGACAGCGGCGCTTTGAAGTTGCTGCTGTTTTTGAAGCTGCCGTTGCTTTTGAAGTTGTCGTTGACGTTGACGTGAATCCCGCTTGGGACGCTGCCGCTGCTGCGGTGCCGAAATCGGATCAGAAACGAAACATGTCTGAGCGCAGCGAGTTGGTTTCGTTTCCCGATTTTGGCGCCGCAGCGGCGGGAAGCCGCAGGCCAGCGTCTTGCGGTCGCCTTTCTTTGCTTACTTTCTTTGGCGAAGCAAAGAAAGTAAGTGGCCGCCGGGCCACCCCCGGCCAGTCACCACGCAGCAGCGAACGGATCAGTAAGTCAAGAACGCCACTAGGTTCCCGCCTTCGCGGGAACGACAAACTATGGAGTATATTGGAATTTAACAACATGGACGCCTGAGACAGGCGCTATCTGAATGGAGTATATAAAAACACTACTCCTACTTCTTTTTCAACAACGACCCCAACACCCCCCGAATAATCTCCCTCCCCACCGTCGACCCCATCGTCCGCGCCGCCGACTTCACCATCGCCTCCACCACCGTATCCTTGCGCCGCGCAATCCCCGATCCGCCAAACAGCCCGCCCATCGCATTGCTGAACATGTCGCCAAACCCGCCGCCCGACTTGGTGCTTGCCGTCCCGTTCGCCGGCACCTTGCCCACGTCACCGTTGCCCGGTGTCGGCTGGGTTGCCACAACCCGCCCGGTCAGTTTTTCATAGGCCGAGTCGCGGTCAACGGTTTTCTCATACACGCCGGCCACGATCGAACCGGCGATCAGGTCGCTGCGCTCGACGTCGGTAATCGGTCCGATCTGCGAAGCCGGCGCCAGGATGAAAGCGCGCTCGACCACATTCGGCCGCCCCTTTTCATCCAGGAACGACACCAACGCCTCGCCGACGCCCAGCTCCATGATCGCCTTTGCGGTATCCAGCTGCAGGTTGGCGCGAAAGGTTTCGGCCGCCGCCTGCACCGCCTTCTGGTCACGCGGCGTATAGGCGCGCAGCGCATGCTGGACGCGATTGCCGAGCTGGCCCAGCACGGTGTCCGGGATGTCGAGCGGATTCTGCGTGACGAAATACACGCCGACGCCCTTTGAGCGCACCAGCCGCACCACCTGCTCGATCTTCTGCAACAGCGGCTTGGGCGCCTCGTTGAACAGCAGGTGTGCCTCGTCGAAAAAGAAGACCAGCTTGGGCTGGTCCGGATCGCCCACTTCCGGCAGTCGCTCGAACAGTTCGGACAGCAGCCACAGCAGGAAAGTCGAATACAACCGGGGTGCATTCAACAATTTGTCGGCCGCCAGGATGTTGACCATGCCATGCCCATTGCCATCAGTCTGCATGAAATCGTCGATGTTCAGCATCGGCTCGCCGAAGAACTTGTCGCCGCCCTGCTGCTCGATATTCATCAGGCCGCGCTGGATGGCGCCGATGCTGGCTGCCGAGATGTTGCCGTACTGCGTGCGGTAGTCGGCCGCGCTGTCGCCGACCGCCTGCAGCATGGCGCGCAAGTCCTTGGTGTCGAGCAGCAGCAGCCCATGGTCGTCGGCGATCTTGAACACCAGCTGCAGCACGCCTTCCTGGGTTTCATTCAGGTTCAGCATGCGCGCCAGCAACAGCGGCCCGAGGTCGGAGACGGTGGCGCGCACCGGATGTCCTTTTTCGCCATACACGTCCCAGAACGTCACCGGGCAGCCGGCCCAGACCGGTTCCGGCAGATTCAACGCCTCCAGCCGCGCCTTCAATTTCGGGTTCGATGCCCCGGCCTTGGCCATGCCCGACAGGTCACCCTTGACGTCGGCCATGAACACCGGCACGCCAATTTCCGACAGCGCCTGCGCCAGCACCTGCAAGGTCACGGTCTTGCCGGTTCCGGTGGCGCCGGTGATGCAGCCGTGGCGGTTGGCCAGGGCCGGCAAAATGGCCAGTTCATGCTCTTGATTTTTTGCGATGAGCAGTGGATTTATCATGGTTTCACGCCGTTTCCAGGAGAAATTTGGGAGGGGGGCGGTATGCTAAAATTGCCCTCTTGATTATAGCGAACTGACGCACGGAAGACTCATCATGGCTGGACACAGTAAATGGGCCAATATCAAGCATAAGAAGGCACACACGGATGCCAAGCGCGGCAAAATCTGGACGCGCCTGATCAAGGAAATCACGGTCGGCGCCCGCCTCGGCGGCGGCGACATCAGCACCAACCCGCGCCTGCGACTGGCGGTGGAAAAAGCGGCCGACGCCAACATGCCGAAAGAGAACGTTGCGCGCGCGATCGCCCGCGGCACCGGCAGCCTGGAAGGTGCCACCTATGAAGAAGTACGCTACGAAGGCTATGGCATCAACGGCGCCGCGGTGATCGTCGATTGCATGACCGACAACCGGGTGCGCACCGTGGCCGAAGTGCGGCACGCGTTTTCCAAGTTCGGCGGCAACATGGGCAGCGAAGGCTCGGTGGCCTTCCTGTTCAAGCACTGCGGCCAGCTGTTTTTCGCGCCCGGCACCAACGAGGACGCCTTGATGGAAGCGGCGCTGGAAGCCGGCGCCGAAGACGTCATCAGCGACGACGAAGGCGGTTTCGAAGTGATCACGCCGCCGCACGATTTCGCGGCGGTCAAGGAAGCCCTGGAAAAAGCCGGCTTCAAGGCCGAAATGGCGGAAATCACGATGAAACCGGCCACCGAGACGCTGTTTACCGGCGACGATGCGATCAAAATGCAGAAGTTGCTCGACGCCCTCGAAAATCTCGACGACGTGCAAGAAATTTACACCAACGCGGTCATCAGCGACTAGCGCGATCCGGCCGCGCCTGCCGAGGCAGCGCCGCCCAACCTACAACGGCATTCAATGAAAATTCTGGTAATCGGCTCTGGCGGCCGCGAACATGCGCTGGCCTGGAAAATCGCCCAATCGGAGCGGATACAAACCGTCTTCGTCGCTCCCGGCAACGGCGGCACCGCGCTCGATCCGCGCATGCAGAACGTGGCGCTGACCGACCCAGCGGCGCTGGCTGACTTCGCGGCGCAGGAGCAGGTCGACTTGACCGTGGTCGGTCCGGAAACGCCGCTGGCGGCCGGCATCGTCAACCTGTTCCGCGAGCGCGGGCTGAAGATCTTCGGCCCGACGCGCGAGGCGGCGCAGCTGGAAAGCTCGAAGGATTTCGCCAAGGCCTTCATGCAGCGCCACGGCATCCCGACCGCGCGCCACCAGACCTTCACCGACAGCCGTGCCGCGCACGCCTACATCGACGCCCAGGGCGCGCCGATCGTGATCAAGGCCGACGGCCTGGCCGCCGGCAAGGGCGTGGTGGTGGCGATGAGCCTGGAAGAAGCGCATGCCGCGGTCGACATGATGCTGTCCGACAACAAGCTGGGCGATGCCGGCGCGCGCGTGGTGATCGAGGAATACCTGGCCGGCGAGGAAGCCAGCTTCATCGTCATGGTGGACGGCCGCAACATCCTGGCGCTGGCCACCAGCCAGGATCACAAGCGCCTGAAGAACAACGACGAAGGGCCGAACACCGGCGGCATGGGCGCCTATTCGCCGGCGCCGATCGTGACGCCGGAACTGCATGCGCGCGTGATGCGCGAAATCATCGATCCGACCGTGCGCGGCATGGCCAACGACGGCATCACGTTTACCGGCTTTTTGTACGCCGGCCTGATGATCGACGCGCAAGGCAACCCGAAGACGCTGGAATTCAATTGCCGCATGGGCGATCCGGAGACGCAGCCGATTCTGGCACGCCTGAAAACCGATTT
>DATJCV010000308.1:0-2429 GCA_035497775.1 Burkholderiaceae bacterium
CGACGGCAAGCTCATGATCACGACCACCGACATCCATCTCGCGCGCGGACTGGGCGAAGCGCTGCGCCGAGCATATCAAGGCGAGCTCAACTTTCATTACAACAAGGGCGAATACCTGTTGCGGGTGCGCTGGGAGCGCTAACCCCGATACGCGCACAACGCACGCGGCGCCACTTCCTGCCGGCGCCCGCTACGCCACATCACTTTTCCGGTCGTTTGGAAAAGGGCCGTATCGGTGTCTGCGCAGATCGATCGCCTATGCCTGGACAACCCTGCATAAAGGCCCTGACTGCCCCACCATTCCTCCGTATTGGCAAGACCGTCTTGGTCGCGGATTGATGGCATTTCCCTGCGTCGGATAAGCCCGGGCTGTTCGCGCGTGCCACCTCGTTGATCGCGATTGACTGGTAAGAATTACATAGCCCTTACGCGAGATCCCAGAAGTAGGGTGCCCACACGCATGGATTTTTTATACCGTCGATAGATCACATCGGGCGAGACGCAGACAGTACTGACACAAAGAGCAGAAAGCAGAAAGCAAAAAGCCCAGTCTTGTGGACTGGGCTAAGTGCATGATTGTCTTGGCTCCCCGACCTGGACTCGAACCAGGGACCTGCGGATTAACAGTCCGTCGCTCTACCGACTGAGCTATCAGGGAAAAGAAGCAGGATTATAGGCTGGGACTTCGCCTGGTGTCAAACTTTAAGCGCCGAAATTTGCTGCCGGAATCGTCAATCGTTGTTAACGATTCCGGCTTTCCGGTTCGGTATCAAAGCACCTTGGCAATCGACTCCACAACCCGGTCGATGTTGCGCGAATTCAGCGCGGCGACGCAGATGCGGCCGGTGTCCACCGCGTAGATCGAAAATTCATTGCGCAGGCGCGTGACTTGCTCCTTGGTCAGGCCGGAGTAGGAAAACATGCCGCGCTGGCGGGTGACGAAATCGAAGTCGTGGGCCGGCGCCTGTTCCTTCAGTTTCTTGACCAGCAATTGCCGCATTTCCCGAATCCGCACGCGCATGCCGGTCAGTTCGTTTTCCCACAATTGGCGCAGTTCCGGCGCCACCAGGGTGGTGGCAACCACTTGGCCGCCGTGGATTGGCGGGTTGGAGTAGTTGGTGCGCACCACACGCTTCAGTTGCGACAACACGCGGCCGGCTTCCTCGGTGCTGGCGGCGACGATCGAGAGGGCGCCGACCCGTTCGCCATACAGCGAGAACGACTTGGAGAAGGAATTCGAGACGAACAGCGGGCCGCCGGCTTCGGCGAAGCGGCGCACCACCTTGCCGTCTTCCGCGATGCCGTCGCCGAAGCCTTGGTAGGCCATGTCGAGGAACGGAATCAGGCCGCGCTGCGTGACCACCTGGATCACTTCGCTCCATTGCGCATCGGTCAGATCGGCGCCGGTCGGGTTGTGGCAGCAGGCGTGCAGCACCACGATCGAGCCGGCCGGCATCGCGCGCAGCGCGCCGAGCATGCCGTCGAAGGCGACGCCGTGGGTTGCCGCGTCGTAATACGGATAATTGTTGACGGTAAAGCCGGCCGCTTCAAACAGGGCGCGGTGGTTTTCCCAGCTCGGGTCGCTGATCCAGACTTGCGCGGTCGGCGCGATGCGTTTCAGGAAATCCGCGCCGAGTTTCAATGCGCCGGTGCCGCCCAGCGCCTGCACGGTAATCGCGCGTTTTTCTTGAACTACCGGGTTGTCGGCCCCAAATACCAGTTCCTGCACGGCCTTGTCGTAGGCGGGCAGGCCATCGATCGGCAGATAGCCGCGCGGCGCCAGCTTTTGCGCCAGTTGCGCTTCCGCCTTCTGCACGCATTCCAGCAGCGGCACCTTGCCGTTGTCGTCATAGTAGACGCCGACCCCGAGGTTGATTTTTTGCGGATTTTGATCGGCGTTGTAGGCTTCGGTGATGCCGAGAATCGGGTCACGCGGGGCCAGTTGAACGGTGCTGAAAAGGGCGGCAGAAGTGGGTGCGTTCATCGTGATAACATGAAAAGTTGGTTGCAATGTGGGGTTGCACGGAGGGTTCAACGCGGTGCGGAACCTCAAGCCCTGCGCTGAATTGCAACCGGCAATTTTACCAAAGGTCGCATGCAATGGATGAATTATCCGAAGTCTCTGGCACGCTCGACGAATCTCGAATCGTCACCTTCCCCGATTCACCATACCAGTTGTACCAACCATTCGCGCCTGCCGGCGACCAGCCGCAGGCAATCGCCAAGCTGGTGGAGGGGATTGAGGATGGCTTGTTCTACCAAACCCTGCTTGGCGTCACCGGTTCCGGCAAGACCTATACGATGGCCAACGTGATCGCCCGAATGGGCCGGCCGGCGATCGTCTTCGCGCCGAACAAGACGTTGGCGGCACAGCTGTATAGCGAATTCCGCGAATTCTTTCCGCGCAATGCGGTCGAGTATTTCGTCAG
>DATJCV010000309.1:0-4516 GCA_035497775.1 Burkholderiaceae bacterium
TATTGTTTTTCCGCTGAAGCGCGGCACGCGTGATCTCGCCTCATGGCATGACCCGATTAGCTGCCTGTCTCCGATGGCGCCAGCTTCGTGATTCCCGCGTCAGCGGGAATCCAGGTGGCTGGTGGCTAATCAGGCGGCACAAAGTGCTTTCCCGCTGCTTTTCACGGGTTCGACCGTAAAATAGGCACTATTTCCAAGCGGTAACGCGTGCCCGGTATAACCGGAGGAGCGTTTTTGCGCAACGGACGGCAAAAAGCGCTAACCCCGATTACACTACTGCGCCCGCAATCCACCACCACTTAACATCCGAGTAGTGCCCTTCCCTGACATGAACCTGATCCTGCAAGGTCCCCACGCCGCCTCCCAGACCATCGAACGCATCGCCGCGCTAGCCCACGCGCAGCGCATTACTCCGATCAATCAGCACGCCTGGCGTTGCGAAGGCGTCAGCCAGTCGCCCGAACTCAAGGCGCAAATCGATGCCGCCTGCCTTGCCGCCCGCCTCGATTACGCCTTCATGCCGCCCGGCCGCACCCTCGCCGACTTCCAGCTGCTGGTGATGGACATGGATTCGACCCTGATCACCATCGAATGCATCGACGAGATCGCCGACATGCACGGCCTGAAACCGCAGGTGGCGGCGATCACCGAAGCCGCCATGCGCGGCGAAATCGAATTCCGCGAAAGCCTGACGCGCCGCGTCGCGCTCTTGAAGGGACTGGACGCGGCGGCGTTGCAGCGCGTCTACGACGAGCGCCTGAAGCTCTCGCCGGGCGCCGAACGCATGCTGGCGGCGCTGCAAGCCGCCGGGCTGAAAACCCTGCTGGTTTCCGGCGGTTTCACCTTCTTCACCGACCGCATCAAGGCCCGGCTCGGACTCGATTTCACGCACGCCAACGTGCTGGAAGCGGTCGACGGCAAGCTCACCGGCCACGTGCTGGGCGAGATCGTCGATGCCGATGAAAAGCGCCGCACGGTCGAGCGCGTGTGCGCACAAACCGGCATCCGCACCGAGCAGACCATCATCATGGGCGATGGCGCCAACGACCTGAAGATGATGGCGATCGCCGGCCTGTCGGTGGCGTTTCGCGCCAAGCCGGTGGTGCGCGCGCAGGCCGACGTGGCGCTGAATTTTGTCGGCTTGGATGGCATATTGCCGCTGCTGCAAGCCTGAGGCGGCGCCGGACGGGGTCCGCAACCGTCTATATACTCCATCTATAAGGCTTGAAATACGGGTGCGCAATCTACTAAATTAGACGATACTCCCGTAAAAACTCCGGCATTCTACGTTTCCATCCATGCATGGCGACCACGGCGCCGCCGAGTTGCCGCGCGCCCACCGGAAATTCGTTGCGGTTACAAATCATTACGCACAGCTTGCACCGTCCGCACTACCCTCTTTTCTTAGTGGCTCGGCAAGCCATTTTTCTTCAAACAATATTTGCTCTCTTGCCAGGCATTGGCAACCCTTGCGCTGTTGACATTTCCTTTCGGATTATCGCAACGCAATGCTTCTGTGCCGGTCGCAGATAAGAATTGATGAAATTCAGGTAACCCGCGGCTCGCATGCAGAGTGCTGAACCGGAAGCATTTGAAGCGCGGCCCGAGCATGATGCAAAGGCCGCTCAACCGCGTATTTCTGGCCAGCCGCGGTTTCCCCACCGACGCCCAACGCGCGGAGGCCCGTAGTGAAGCAAAACGATCTCGTCGATAGCGGAACGGAATTGAGCCGCCGCTTGCGGCCACTTCGATACTGGTGGCTCTGGCTGCTCTTGTGCGTGCTGATTGCTGCGGGTGTGTATAGATTCGTGACCGAGCCGGGCGCGGCGCAGCAGTTGACCGCGCGCCAGGCCGCGAATGCGCCGCGCACCATGCCGGTGCTAGGAGCGGTCGCCAGGACCGGCGACATCCAAATCTATCTGGAAGGCCTGGGCACAGTCACCGCGCAAAATACCGTTACGGTGCGGTCGCGGGTCGACGGCCAGTTGATGAAGGTGCTGTTCACCGAGGGGCAGATGGTGAAACAGGGCGATCTGCTGGCCGAGATCGACCCGCGCCCCTACCAGGTGATGCTGACCCAGGCCGAAGGACAGATGCTGAAGGATCAGGCGCTGCTGAAGAACGCCCAGATCGACGTCGAGCGCTACCACACCTTGTTCCAGCAGGATTCCATCGCCCAGCAGCAACTCGCGACCCAGCAGGCGCTGGTGCGGCAGTATGAGGGCGCGGTCAAGGCCGACCAGGGCCAAGTCGACAACGCCAAATTGCAGCTGACCTACTCGCGCGTCTCCGCGCCGATCGGCGGCCGCCTCGGCTTGCGCCAGGTCGATCCGGGCAATGTGGTGCATGCCACCGATACCACCGGACTGGTGGTGATCACCCAGTTGCAGCCGATCACGGTGGTGTTCACCTTGCCGGAAGACAGTGTTCCGCGCGTCATGAAAAAGCTGCAGGACAAGGAAACCTTGACGGTCGACGCATTCGACCGCGCCCAAAAGAACAAATTGGCCAGCGGAGCGCTGCTGACCATCGACAACCAGATCGACCCTACCACCGGCACCGTCAAGCTGAAGGCGCAGTTTTCCAATGAAAACTATGCACTGTTTCCGAACCAGTTCGTCAATATCCGCATGCTGATCGACGTGCTGCACGGCGCCACCGTGATTCCTGCTGCCGGCGTGCAGCGCGGCAGCCAGGGCGCCTTCGTCTATGTGGTGAAGGAGGATCGCAGCGTCACCCAGCGCCCGGTCAAACTGGGGCCGGCCGAAGGCGGCAACATCGTCATCGAATCCGGCCTGAAACCAGGCGAGATCGTGGTGGTGGACGGTACCGACAAACTGCGCGAAGGCGCCAAGGTAGCAGTGACTTTGCAGGAGAGCAAAACCGGCGCCCAGGCCAGCAACGCCCCGACCCTGGCTCCCGCTCCCGCCCAGCCGGCGGCGCCCCGCCAGCGCAAATCACGTGGGAGCACTGGCGGATGACACAGACCGCTTCATGCGCCAGCGCAGCTCGCGGCCGTGGGCTTGGCTGCCGGTACTGACATGAACATCTCGCGCCCGTTCATCCTGCGTCCGGTGGCCACCACGCTGCTGATGGCCGCGATTTTCCTGGTCGGCATCATCGCTTACCGCGTGTTGCCGCTGTCGGCGCTGCCGGAAGTCGATTACCCGACGATCCAGGTCGTCACACTATATCCAGGCGCCAGCCCGGACGTGATGACCTCCTCCGTCACCGCGCCGCTGGAGCGCCAGTTCGGCCAAATGCCGGGGCTGAACCAGATGTCGTCCACCAGTTCCGGCGGCGCCTCGGTAATCACGCTGCAGTTCAGCCTGGCCTTGAGCCTGGACATCGCCGAGCAGGAAGTGCAGGCGGCGATCAATGCCGGCGCCAACCTGCTGCCGACCGACCTGCCGGCGCCGCCGATCTACAGCAAGGTCAACCCGGCCGACGCGCCGATCCTGACGCTGGCGCTGACCTCGAAGTCGCTGCCGCTGACCCAGGTGCAGGGGCTGGCCGATACCCGGCTGGCGCAAAAAATCTCCCAGCTGTCCGGCGTCGGACTGGTTAGCTTGAGCGGCGGCCAGCGGCCGGCGGTGCGGATCCAGGTGAATCCGGGCGCGCTGGCATCCTACGGCCTGAATATCGAAGACGTGCGCACCGCCATCGCCAACGCCAATGTGAACCAGGCCAAGGGCAGTTTCGACGGCGCGGCGCAAGCCTATACCATCGACGCCAACGACCAGTTGCGCTCGGCCGACGAATACAAGGCGCTGATCGTCGCCTACCGCAATGCCGCGCCGATCCGGCTGTCCGATGTCGCCGATGTCGTCGACGCCGCCGAGAACGTGCGGCAGGCAGCCTGGGTCAACCGGCAGCCGGCGATCATCGTCAACATCCAGCGGCAGCCCGGCGCCAACGTGATCGAAGTGGTCGACCGCGTCAAGCAATTGCTGCCGCAATTGCAGGCGGCGCTGCCGCCGGCGGTCGAAGTCAGCCTGCTGACCGACCGCACCACCACCATCCGCGCCTCGGTCAAGGACGTGCAGTTCGAGCTGCTGCTGTCGGTGGCACTGGTGGTGATGGTGATCTTCCTGTTTCTGCGCAGCGTGGCCGCCACCATCATCCCCAGCGTGGCGGTGCCGCTGTCGCTGATCGGCACCTTCGGCGTGATGTATCTGCTGGGCTTCAGCCTGAATAACCTGACGCTGATGGCGCTGACGATTGCCACCGGCTTCGTAGTCGACGACGCGATCGTGATGATCGAGAACATCGCGCGCTATATCGAGCAAGGCGAGCCGCCGCTGCAGGCGGCGCTGAAAGGCTCGAAGCAGATCGGTTTCACCATCCTGTCGCTGACCATTTCCCTGATCGCGGTGCTGATCCCGCTCTTGTTCATGGGCGACGTGGTAGGCCGGCTGTTCCGCGAGTTCGCGATCACGCTGGCGGTCACCATCATCATTTCGGCAGTGGTGTCGCTGACCCTGACGCCGATGATGTGCGCCAAGCTGCTGCATCA
>DATJCV010000310.1:0-2826 GCA_035497775.1 Burkholderiaceae bacterium
CCCGGGTCCTTGCGCGACGGCCCTTCGACCAGGATGCGCTGCAGCGTGCCGACCATCGCCTGGCTGGTTTTCTGCGCATTCGCCTGCACCACCGCCTGCAGCTGCTGCAGCCGCTGGAGCTTGACTTCATGCGGGGTGGCATCGTGCAGGTTGGCGGCTGGCGTACCGGGGCGCGGGCTGAAAATGAAGCTGAAGCTGGTGTCGTAGCCGATATCGTCGATCAGGCGCATCAGAGCGTCGAAGTCGGCTTCGGTCTCGCCCGGGAAACCGACGATGAAGTCGCTCGAGATGGCGATGTCGGGGCGCACCTGGCGCAGCCGCTTGATGATCGATTTGTATTCCAGCACGGTGTAGCCGCGTTTCATCGCCGCCAGGATTTTGTCCGAGCCATGCTGCACCGGCAGGTACAGGTGATTGACCAGTTTCGGTATCCGGGCGTAGGTGTCGATCAGGCGCTGTGTGAATTCCTTCGGGTGGCTGGTGACGAAGCGGATGCGCTCGATGCCGGGAATGTCGGCAATGTATTCGATCAACAGTGCGAAGTCGGCGATTTCGCCATCCGCCATCGTGCCGCGAAAGGCGTTGACGTTCTGTCCCAGCAGCGTGATTTCCTTCACGCCCTGATCTGCCAGGCCGGCGATTTCGGTCAGCACGTCGTCGAAGCGGCGCGACACTTCCTCGCCGCGCGTATACGGCACCACGCAGTAGCTGCAGTACTTGCTGCAGCCTTCCATGATCGACACGAAGGCGGTCGGGCCTTCCACCTTGGCCGGCGGCAGATGGTCGAATTTCTCGATCTCCGGAAAGCTGATGTCGACCTGCGAGTGGCCGCTGGCGCGCCGCTGCTTGATCAGTTGCGGTAGACGGTGCAGCGTTTGCGGGCCGAACACCAGGTCGACGTAGGGTGCGCGACCGACGATCGCCGCGCCTTCCTGCGAGGCAACGCAACCGCCGACGCCGATCACCAGATCGGGCTTGTCCTGCTTCAGTTCGCGCAGGCGGCCCAAATCGGAGAACACCTTTTCCTGTGATTTTTCACGAATCGAGCAAGTATTCAGCAGGATGACGTCGGCGTCCTCGGCGCGATCGGTCTGGATCATGCCGTCGGACACGCGCAGCACGTCGGCCATCTTGGCCGAGTCGTACTCGTTCATCTGGCAGCCGAAGGTCTTGATGAATAATTTTTTTTGCATAGGGTTACCGCGTCGGGTTGGTGCGCTGGACTTCCGAGGTCTGGGTTATGCCGGCATTCTGATTTCGGCCCCGGCCGGGATCCAGACCCGGTCGATCTCGCCCTGGTCGTTCTGAGTGTCATTGACAACGATGTTAGTTCCGCGCCTGGCTGTCGGCGACAGTGGCCGTTCGAACGCCTGCGTCGGCAATGCGCCGAGCAGCAGAGCGCAGGCGACCGACAGACGGCATGCCCACATGGCAAACTCCGTTTCGGTGAGTTTGGACGGCGGCGAAAAGCGCAGCCACCACAATCGCAAAATCACCACCTAAGCGGCGCTTGGCGCGGCAATCATGCGTCAAACGCAAGCTTTGGATTATAGCATCGGGGGTGGCTTGCTTCGGCCGGGTGCGATCTCCCCATATCCTCCTCGACACGTCGCGGCAAACCGGGATTTCTAGGCGGCGCGGGTCATCCCTCCACGTCGATTGCGGTGAAATTCGGGGTTTGACGAAGCGGCGGTCCGACGGTGCTTTTTCAGAACGGCGGTATGGGCTATCCTGCCCTTGTGCACGACATGCCGGCTCTGTTTTTCCATAGGAGAACAGCAATGAGCAAGATCAGCGGATGGCTGCTTGCCGCGGCCCTTCTGGCTGGCGCCGCGATCGGAATTTATTTCTGGCAACAGTGGCAAAGCCAGGCGCCCAAACCGCAGCCCATGATCGAGGAGCCACCGCCCGCCGCCGTGAAACCGGAGCCGCCCGCTCATTATCCGATTCTGGAAAACCTGGGCGCTCCGCTCAAACCGGAAGCGCTTCCCGCGCTGGATCAGAGCGATTTAGCAATATGGAAAGCGCTGTCAGGCCTGTATGGAGAGCCTTTGCTGAAAAATCTCTTGCGGCCACAGGACATGGTGCGTCATGTCGTGGTGACTATCGATAATCTGCCGCGCAAGACCGTGGCGGCACGGCTGCTTCCCACCAAACCGGTCGCGGGCGGATTCCGCATCACGGGGCAAGCGGGCAATCTGGCGATCTCGCCCGAAAATGCCGCACGCTATACGCCCTACGTGCGTCTGGCCGAGATGGTCGATGCCAGGGATATCGTCGCGCTCTATGTGCGATTCTATCCATTATTTCAGAGCGCCTATCAGGACCTCGGATATCCGGAAGGTTACTTCAATGACCGCCTCGTGGCGGTCATCGACCACCTGCTGGCCGCGCCGCAGGAGCAGGCGCCGCTGATGCTGGTTCAGCCGCACGTGCTGTATCAGTTCGCCGATCCGGAACTGGAAGAACAGTCGGCAGGACGCAAGATCTTGTTGCGCATGGGTGAGGAGAATGCGACCCGGATCAAGGCCAAATTACGGCAAATCCGCGCCGAACTGACCAGCGCCCAATCGAAGCCGCCAGCACAGGGCGGGGGAGCACGTTAAATTGCTTGTGGCACGCCGAATTGTCTTGCCGGCCGCTGCGTGGCTGCGGAATACTTGTGGCTTTATTTTCCAGAGTTCTCCGCAGCGGCAAAAACCGCCGCCTCATCAGCTCCTGTCCTGTGCGATTGTTCATCGGTATTTCACATGAAAAAATGTATTTTGCTGGCGGCATGGTGTGCCGCCGTCATCCTGTCGCTCGATGTGCGGGCGCAAGCGATGC
>DATJCV010000311.1:0-2240 GCA_035497775.1 Burkholderiaceae bacterium
GATCAGGCGGTCGGCGGCGACGCCGGTGCGGGCCGAGCCGAACAGCGCCGCCGTGGTCCAGCCCAGCGACATCGCGGCCACCATGTAGCCGGCCACCAGCGGCGTGCGGCCATGGATCACCTGCAGGAAATAGGGAATGAAGACTTCGGTCGAGATGCCGACGATCAACAACGCCATCGTCAGGTAGATCGCACCCAGCGGACTGGACAGGGAATAGGCGCCGCTCGGCATCAGCCGCACCGCCGCGTGACGGTCGAGGCGCACGATCAGCGCGCTGATCCCGAGGGCAGCGACGACGCCGGCAATATTCCAGCCCAATTGCGACGACAGGCTGCCGACCGAAATGACCAGCACCGACGCCACCAGCAAGGTGATCTTGCCGAACGGAATACGGTTGCGCGCCGCCGCTACCGTTGCTTTGCCCTCAAGCTGGCTGATCACGATCAACGCCAGCAGCGCTGCCACCGGCAGCACCGCCAAAAACGCCCAGCGCCAATGGCCGCCCTGGGCAAAAATGCCGCCGATGGCCGGCCCGATCAGGGTCGCGCCGCCCCACACCGACGTCACCAGCGCCATTACGCGCGCCCACAGCCGTTCTTCGAAGATGATCCGGATCAGCGCATACGCCAGCGCAAACAGCAGGCCGCCGCCCAGCCCCTGCACCGTGCGCCCGACCAGCATCCAGCCCATGCTGGGCGCTGCCGCGCAGCCGATGGCGCCGACGCAAAACAGCACCAGCGCCAGCAAATAGGCGTTACGCGGCCCCACCACCTCCATCAGCCGGGTGGCCAGCACCGAGCCGATGATGGAGGCTGCCACGAACAGGGTGGTATTCCATGCGTAATATTCGAGGCCGCCGATGTCGCCCACCACCGACGGCAGCACGGTGGCCACGATATACAGGTTAATAGCGTGCAAGGCGATGCCGCCGGTCAGTGCCAGCGAGCGCAGCGCGTTGCGCAGGGAAAGGAGATCGGCCCAGGAGGCAGGGGAATCGTCAGCGGGATCAGGCTTCATCGGTCCAATGGTTAATAGCGGCAAGGGGAGTGGATAGTAGGCAGCCTGACCGCATCACACAAGGGCAACCCAAGCACAACCCCGGCACAAGCCGCATGCCACCCGCTCTGAACCGTACAGGATCACGCGGCTCGACCCCGACATGATCTTCGGAAACATATACTCCATATCAGAACGCCAATTTCCGCATAAAAAACGGGCGTCTTTGACACATACCCTACCCATTATAGGTTGGCTAGCGGCGTCGAGCGGCGTCGCCCAGACCTTTCTGTCATTCTGGAACCAGCCGGAATCGCTATAATGTTGGCCCGGCTTTTCTTTTTCTGGCTCGCTTTCGCCAGTTGTTTTTTCGATGTTTGATGGCTTTTCCAGCTCCGCCCGCCACCGTGAACCCACTTCTCGACCAGCTGCAACCATATCCGTTTGAAAAACTGCGCCAGCTGCTGGCAGCCAACACGCCGAACCCAGCTTACCGGGCCATCAGCCTTGGCATCGGCGAACCGAAACATCCGACCCCGGCCTTTATCCGCGAAGCGCTGACCGACAATCTGCACGGCCTGGCCAGCTACCCCAGCACCGCCGGTTCCGACGCGCTGCGCGGCGCCATCGCCGGCTGGCTGCAGCGGCGCTACGGCTTGCCGCCGCTGGATGCGGCGACGCAAATCCTGCCGGTCAACGGTTCGCGCGAAGCCTTGTTCGCGCTGGCACAAGCGGTGCTGGATCCGGCGGAAAAAGATGCGCTGGTGATCTGCCCGAACCCGTTCTATCAAATCTACGAAGGCGCCGCCTACCTGGCCGGCGCCCAGCCGTATTTCGTCAATTCGGACCCGGCGCGCAATTTCGCGCCGGACTTCAGCAGCGTGCCGGAAACCGTCTGGCGCCGGGTGCGCTTGTTGTATATCTGCTCGCCCGGCAACCCGACCGGCGCTGTGCTGTCGCTGGCCGACTGGCAGGAGTTGTTCGCGCTGTCGGAACGCTACGGCTTCGTGATCGCGGCCGACGAATGCTATTCAGAAATCTATTTCCAGGAAGAAGCGCCGCTGGGCTCGTTGCAGGCGGCGCATCGACTGGGGCTTGACTATCAGCGCCTGATCGCGCTTTCCAGCCTGTCCAAGCGCTCCAACGTGCCCGGCATGCGCTCCGGCTTCGTCGCCGGCGATGCCGCCATCCTGAAAAAATTCCTTCTGTACCGCACTTACCACGGCAGCGCGATGAGCCCGGCG
>DATJCV010000312.1:0-4592 GCA_035497775.1 Burkholderiaceae bacterium
GCCCATGGCGTTGCTGCCGCCGCCGACGCAGGCGATCACCGCATCGGGCTGGCGGCCGATCATGTCTGGCATCTGCACCAGGCACTCGTCGCCGATGACGCGCTGGAAGTCGCGCACCATCATCGGGTACGGATGCGGGCCGGCCACGGTGCCGATGATGTAGAAGGTGGTTTCGACATTGGTGACCCAGTCGCGCATCGCTTCGTTCAGCGCATCCTTCAGCGTCTTGGAGCCGGATTCGACCGGCACCACTTTGGCGCCCAGCAGCTCCATCCGGTACACGTTCTGCACCTGGCGCTTGACGTCCTCGCTACCCATGTAGACCACGCATTCCATGCCGAAGCGGGCGCAAATGGTGGCGGTGGCGACGCCGTGCTGGCCGGCGCCGGTCTCGGCGATCACGCGCGGCTTGCCCATGCGCTTGGCCAGCAGGGCCTGGCCGATGACGTTGTTGATCTTGTGGGCGCCGGTGTGATTCAGGTCTTCGCGCTTGAAGTAGATCTGCGCGCCGCCCATCTGCTCGGACCAGCGCTTGGCGTGGTAGATCGGGCTCGGGCGGCCGACGAAATGCTTCAGTTCGCGTTCGAATTCGGCGACGAATTCCGGCTCGTGCTGATAGCGCGCATACGCCTCTTTCAACTCGGTCAGCGCCGGCGTCAGGGTTTCGGCGACGAAGCTGCCGCCGTAGGGGCCGAAATGGCCGCGCGCATCCGGCAATGCATAGTGGGCTGCCTGGCGCAAGGCGCTGGTAGCAAGCGGCTGGCGCTCGAACTGCTGTTCGAGCGGTGTGAATTGGGTCATGATCAGTTCCTGCTGGATTCGGTATGGGAAACGATGCCGACCTCCGCCTGCCGTACTGCCTCGACAAAGGCGCGGATTCTGGCGGCATCCTTGATGCCCTTGGCTTGTTCGACGCCGCTGCTGACGTCGACCGCATAAGGGCGCACGCGGGTCACCGCGTCAATCGCGTTGTGTACGCTCAAGCCACCACTTAAAACGACCCGAGGCGCGAGCTCTTCTGGGATGAGAGACCAATCGAATACCTTTCCACTGCCGCCATAACCCTCCGCATGGGCATCCAGCAACAATCCCGCAAACAAGGGACTGGCGGCGCGATAACTTGTTTCGCATTCTAGCAAATCGGGTGCCGCATCACCGCCTATGCGCACCGCACGGACGAACGGCCGCCGCACCCGTTCGGCAATCGCCACGCATTGCTCCAGGCTTTCGTCGCCATGAAACTGCAGCAGCGCCAGCGGCGCCTCTTCCAGCACCGCCGCGACCTGCTCGGTGTCGGCGTTGACGAACAAGCCAACGGCGGAAACGAAGGGCGGCAAGCGCGCAATCAACTGGGCTGCGGCCGCCGGCGTCACGTAGCGCGGGCTGTGCGGATAAAACACGAAACCGAGCGCATCGACCCCGGCCGCCACCGCCGCGTCCACGTCCTGCGGCCGGGTCAGGCCGCAAATCTTGATCCGGGTGCGCGGCGTCATGCGCGACACCCCCATGAATTCCCGCCATGGCACTCGGACATTTCCACCTTCCTCATATACTCCTTAGCAACATAGACAAATACGGGCAAATTAGCTGCCAATTATGGTCATACTCCGCCCTTTCCTGATTCCGCCTCAGTCCCCGGGCAGTTCAAAATCCTCTTGCGGCAACCCCCATTTCGCATCGTAATCGACTTTCGCCAGGTACAGGCCATCCGGCATGAAGGTGGGCGCAGCGCGCGAACGGTCACGCTCCTGCAGCAATTGCTGCAACCATTCCGGCGGCCGCTTACCATTGCCGACCGCCACCAGCGAGCCGACGATGTTGCGCACCATATGGTGCAGGAAGGCATTGGCGCGCAAGGTGAATACCAGGCTATGCCCCTGGCGCTCGATGCGCAATTCGTGCAGCGTGCGAATCGGCGACGGCGCCTGGCACTCGGAGGAACGGAATGCCGAAAAATCGTGGGTGCCGAGCAGATGATCGGCCGCCACCTGCATGGCTTCGACCGCCAGTGGCTGGAATGTCCATCCGGCCCGGCCGACCAGCATCGGCGAACGTACCGGATGGTTATACAACAGGTAACGGTAGGTGCGGTCGCGCGCACTGAAACGCGCATGAAACGGCTGCGCCACATCCGCTTCCAGGCTGTGCGCCCAGCGCACCGCAATCGATGGCGGCAGCAACGCATTCAGGCCGCGCACCCAGGAAAACATTTCACGCTCGAGCACGCTGTCGAAATGCACCACCTGCTCCAGCGCGTGGACACCGCGATCGGTGCGGCCGGCGCAGACAGTGGGGTGCGGCTGCTGCGTGAACTCGCGCAATGCCTGTTCCAGCCGGTCTTGCACCGTGTGGCGATCAGGCTGGGTTTGCCAGCCATGCCACGATGCGCCGTCATATTGGATGCCGAGAACGATCCGTTTCACTTCTCTTCCAGTTGCAAAATCAATCCCAAAATAGGAAAACGGGCGCCAGCATGGTGCTGCGCCCGTTCTACGTCACTGCCTGGCTAGCGCTGCAACGACCTGCGGCGAGTTTAAGCCAGTTCGGCCAGCAGCGACCTGGCCTTGTCGATTTGTTGCTGCGAACCGCCCTTGACCACTTCGTCCAGCAATTCGCGCGCGCCTTCACGGTCGCCGATTTCCCGGTAAGCCAGCGCCAGATCCAGCTTGGTCGACATTTCGGCACTATACGGATCGACGCCGCCATCGTCGTCGGCAGGAGCGTCCAGATCGAGGTCGATTCCATCCAGGTCGAAAGTCGCAGATGCCATGGCAGCAGGCGCTGCCTGCATCTCTGCCGACGCCATCTCCAGCGCTGCCGGCGCCGATATGTGCGGTTGCTCTTGCGGTTCCTGTTCAATCGGGATCGGCGCGGCTTCAGCCAGCAGCGCCGGCTCGGGTAGATCGGCGGCAGCCTGGTCCGGCGCCGCTGGCGCCATATCCAAGGTGAAATCGATGGTGCCAAAGTCCATGCCGGGAGCATCCGCGGCAGCGGCTGGCGCGGATGCTACCGGCGCGGGCTCGACTTCCTGGCCGAAATTACCCAGCTCGAAATCCAGGTCGGCGACCGCTGGCTGCTCGGCCAAAGACGCGCCCTGGCTGGCTGCCGGCATCATCATAGGCGCATCGCTGAAATGGTCGGCGTCGGTTGCCGCCGCTTCCGGCGGATCAGGCTCGCGCATGACGGAATGCGGCTGGGTGGTGGCCAGCAAGGCATCGAGATCGAGTTCTTCCAGTGGCTCGGTAGGTGCCATGACGATCGCCGCCTTGGCCAACGCATCATCGCCCAGCTTGCCGCCGGCATACAACGGATTGGCCGGGTCGATGGTAAGGCCCAGGGTGGCAGCCTGGCTCCATTCGTCACCCTCGCCTTTGGTCAGCCCGTACAACTCGCTGGCCAGCAATTCGAAGGCGCGCAGATCCTTGCGATTGGCGTAGATCTCCAGCAGCTTCAAGCGCACCGGATTGCGCTCAGGCTGGGTGCGCAAGGCTTCCTTCAGGATTTCCTCAGCCTGGGCATCGCGGCCGTAGGCAATATAGACATCGGCTTCGGCCACCGGATCGACTTCGTTGGTATCCAGGTGGCTGGCGGAAGGGCTGAAGCTGGAATTGAACACACTGTTGTTGGTATCGACACTCTGGCCGCCGGTCGAGCCAAACAGTGAGTTGGCCTTCAGGCTGGAATCGGCCAGGATACTATCGGAAAACGATTTCTGCTTTTTCTTGCGACGCGAGCTGTAGATGCCGAAGGCGCCCAGCGCCACCAGCAGCAAGCCGGCACCCGGCAACAAGAGCGCGTTGTCCAGCACACTGTCGATGAAGCTGGGTTCTTCCACCACCGGCGCCGGCGCAGGCGGACGCTTGACTGGCGGCGTCGCCGGCTTCTCGGCGCTGGCAACGGCGGCGCTGGCCGCCGCGGCTGGAGCCGGCGCGCCATCTTGATCTGCGGTGGCCGGCGGCTCCGCTGGCGGTTCGGCAACCGTAGCAGTGGCGCCGACTGCCGCTGCCACGGTCGGCGCGGCGGCGGTATTGACGCCGTCTGTCTGTTGCTGGCTGGCCAGGCTCTTGCTCTTGATTTCCAGCAGCTTTTGCAAGTCGGCCAGATTTTTTTCCAGTTCCTGCACGCGGGCGTTGGCATCGGCCAGCGCCTTGTCCTTGGCAATCAGGTCTTCCGCGCTGGCAGCGGCCGGGCCGCTGGCACTGCCGCCACCCGCCTTCGACAGCTTCAGTTTGTCTTTTGCCTCGTCAACCGTGCCCGCCGGCTCTTGCACCGTGCTGGTGATCTTGCCGGCCGCGCTCTGGCGCGATTCAGCCGATGGCTTGGCAACGCCAGCAGCAACTCGGCCCGCCAGCCGGTTACGGTACTCATGGAAGTCCCTGGTCTGCGCGACGACGATGCTTCTCGCTTCGGCTGGCGCCACATGGTCGGCCGCGGCAGCATCCGGCACTGACAGCACCTGGCCGCTACGCAGGCGATTCATATTCTTGCCAACAAAGGCGTCGGGGTTGGTCTGGTACAGCACGACCAGCATCTGATCCAGCGACACGCCCGCCGGCTTGAACCGATGGGCAATCGCGGCCAGCGAATCGCCT
>DATJCV010000313.1:0-2491 GCA_035497775.1 Burkholderiaceae bacterium
CAGCGCGCAGGACGTGTCGGTTGCTGTCCTGAAGAAAACAATGCAAGTCCAGCAGGACACGGCCAGCGCGCTGCTCGCCACCTTGCCGCCGGTGGAAGCCGTCAGCCTGCCGCCGCATCTGGGACAAACCATCAACACGACGGCCTGATTCATTGATCAAAAACTTGATCGCGCCGTCGGCTGCTCGCACCACATACAAGGAGTATGTGGATAATTCGCTCTATTGGCGAGTGACAATAAAGATCAATACATGGAGTATATGATTGCGCCGTGGCTTACCCGAGGATTGGTTGCCGCGTTTCGCACTTCACAGGCCGTTCGTCCAGCGCATGAAAGCAAGCGCGGCTAGCGCAAGCTCATCCAGGCAACATCTTGGTTTTGGGCACCGGTGAATGCTATTATCTGCAACCCGGTTGCATTTGATCTGATGACACGCGACACCCGATCCACTCGCTTCATGCCACTCCAACGCTTTCATCCACGCAGCAACCACAAGATCTTGACCAGCCTGTTGGTGCTGGCCTTGCTGCTGGCGCAATGGAGCGGCTTGAACCATCGGATCATGCATGGTGTCGGGCAGGGGAGTGCCGGCTATTATCTTGCGATCGGGCCGGCGCCCAACTCCGTGGATGGCAGCGATTTGGCGCACCACTCGTGCGTCGCATTCGACGCCGCCACGCTCGCCGCCGCCATCTACAGCGCCCCTTTTGCCGCGCCGACGCTGCCCAACCTGCACGTGCTCGCACTGTGGATCGCCTTTGCTTCCTGGCGTGCGCCGTTCTCCTGCCACTTTCTTTCCCGCGCGCCGCCCACCGCGTAAGTCTCCCCGCTTGCATTGCCTGATTCCGATCTGAACCGCTGATTCGCAGCAGCGGGGCGGGTCGCTCCTCTTTTTGCTTCTCAAGGAATCCTCATGCACGTCCAACGCACCTTGCTGGCGCAGGCTGTCCTGTGGGCAATCGCCTGCATATCCGCAGCACAAGCTCAAACTCGATCCGACGATCAGGCGCTACCCGAAGTCGTCGTCTCTTCCACGCCGTTCAACGCCGGCGAGGGGGCACAAATTCTGGCGCCGGCCAAGGTGTTGTCCGGCGACGAATTGCGCAACAAGCTGGGCAACTCGCTCGGCGACACCCTGTCGCAAGAACTGGGCGTTTCCGCCTCGGCGTTCGGCGCCGGCGCTTCGCGCCCGATCATTCGCGGCATGGAAGGGCCGCGTGTCAAGATTTTGCAAAACGGCATGTCGGTATCGGACGTGTCCAGCCTTTCCAACGACCACGCGGTTGCTGTCGACAGCGCCACGGCACGCCAGATCGAGATCCTGCGCGGCCCGGCGGCGCTGCTGTATGGCTCCGGCGCCATCGGCGGCCTGGTCAATGTCATCAACGACCGTATTCCGACCGAGCTGTCGACGAAGCCAAGCGGCGACGCCGAGCTACGCACCAGCTCGGTGGACCGCGGGGCGAGCCTGTCGCTGTCGGCCGACGGCGCGGCCGGTCCGATCGGGTTGCACGTCGACGGCAGCCTGCGCAACGCCGGCGACTACCGGATTCCCGGCAATGCCGTATTGAACGATCCGGAATCGGCTTCCGGCCGGCTGCCCAATTCCTTCACGCGCCAGAACAATCTCGGCCTCGGCGCCTCGTATATCGCCGGCTGGGGGCACATCGGCGCTTCGGTCGGCGTGCTGAATGACCACTACGGGATTCCCACCGCTGAAAAGTCGTTCATCGACCTGTCGCAGACCCGCTACGACGTGGATGGCTTGGTCAAGCAGCCGTTCGCGGGATTTTCGACTTTCAAGTTCAAACTCGGTGCGACCGATTACAAGCATACGGAAAAGGCGCAGGACGGCACGCCGCTCACGGATTTCATCAACAAATCGACCGAAACGCGCCTGGAATTGACCCATCTGCCTCTGCATGGCTGGCGCGGCACCTTCGGCCTGCAGGTCGAGGACAGCAAATTCTCGGCGCTCTCGGCCGAAACCGGCCTGCCGGATACGGTGCCGACCACCAAGTCCTCGACGCTGGCCGGCTTCCTGGTGGAAGAGCGCGATTTCGGTCCGTTGCGCGCTTCCGCCGGCATGCGTGTCGAGTCGGTCAAACGCCGGCCGGAAGCCGGCGCCGGCTTGCCCGATCGGCATTTCGATATGGGATCGTACTCGCTCGGCGGCCTGTGGACCTTCACGCCCGGCTATGCTTTCGGCACCACGCTCTCGATCGCGCAACGCGCACCGGCGGTCGAGGAGCTGTATTCACACGGGCCGCACGAATCGACCGCCACCTTCGATATCGGCGATCCCATGCTGCAAAAGGAGACGTCCCGCAACATCGAAATCAGCCTGCAAAAAACCGAGGGACTGGTGCGCTGGAAGGCCAATTTGTTCCAGAACCGGGTCCGGAATTTTATCTTCGGCCGCATCGATGGCACCCGGGTGGACAGCAGCGGCGCGATCGAGGCGGACGGCGAATTCATGCAGCGTTTCTGG
>DATJCV010000314.1:0-5841 GCA_035497775.1 Burkholderiaceae bacterium
GACCGGCAAGATCGTGGCGCCGCAGTTGTACATCGCGGTCGGGATTTCCGGCGCGATCCAGCATCTGGCCGGGATGAAGGATTCGAAAACCATCGTCGCCATCAACAAGGACCCGGAAGCGCCGATCTTTGCGGTGGCCGATTACGGCATCGTCGGCGACTTGTTCGACATCGTGCCGCAACTAACCGCAGCGCTCTAAACTAGGCGCCGCCACATCAGGCAACGTAATCCGCTACCGGCTGCCGCCGGCCGCAGCCGTGCTCGTTGCCTGAAGCTGACGCCGGATCCCCGATCAAAAGCCGACCGGCCAGAGCGTGCGGCGAGCTAGCCCAGCAATAGCGCGTCGTCGTCGATCTGTTCGCCGCGCGTGCGCTCGAACATGCGCAGCAGGTCCGGCACGTCCATGCCGGCGCGCTCGTCGCCGGCGACGTCGAGCACGACGCGGCCCTGATGCAGCATCAGCGTGCGCTCGCCATAGTCGAGCGCCTGGCGCATGCTGTGCGTGACCATCATCGTGGTCAGCTTGTTTTCGCTGACGATGCGCTTGGTCAGTTCCAGCACGAAGGTGGCGGTCTTGGGATCGAGCGCCGCCGTGTGCTCGTCCAGCAGCAGGATGCGCGACGGCCGCAGCGACGCCATCAACAGGCTGACCGCCTGCCGCTGGCCGCCCGACAGCAGGCCGATGCGGTCCGACAGCCGGTTTTCCAGCCCGAGGTTGAGAATCGCCAGCCTGTCGCGGAACAGTTCGCGCAGGCTGCGGTTCAAGGCCAGGCCAAAGCCGCGGCGACTGCCGCGCGCCATCGCCAGCGCCATGTTTTCCTCGATCGTCAGCGCTTCGCAGGTGCCCGCCATCGGGTCCTGGAATACGCGCGCCACCAGGTCGGCGCGCTCCCAGGCCGCCTTGCGGGTGACGTCGATGCCGTCGATCTGGATGCTGCCGCTGTCGGTCGGCAAGTCGCCCGAGACCGCGTTCAGGAAGGTCGACTTGCCGGCGCCGTTGGAACCGATCACGGTGACGAACTGGCCGCTCGGAATCTCCATCGACAGTCCGCGCAAGGCCCGGGTCTCGATCGGCGTGCCGGCGTTGAAGGTGATGTGCAGGTCTTGTGCGTTCAACATGTCACGCCCCTCCCTTTTTGGCCGGCAGGAACTTGCGCCGGGCCAGCGGCAGGATCAGCGCCACCGCCACCAGCAGGCCGGTGACCAGGTTCAGGTCCTGCGCCTGCAGGCCGATGAAATCACTGTTCAAGGCCAGGGCGATGAAGAAGCGGTACAGGATGGCACCGATCACGACCGCCAGCGTGGTCAGCATGATGCGCCGCGCCGGCAGCACGCTTTCGCCGATGATGACGGCAGCCAGGCCGATGACGATGGTGCCGATGCCCATCGAAATGTCGGCCACGCCCTGGGTCTGCGCGAACAGCGCGCCGGCCAGCGCCACCAGGCCGTTCGACAGCGCCATCCCGGCCAGAGTCGCGCGCCCGGTCGGGATGCCCTGGGCGCGCGCCATGCGCGCGTTGGCGCCGGTGGCGCGCATCGCCAGGCCGACCTGGGTCGAGAAAAAGAAGTCGAGCAGCAGCTTGGCGATCAGCACCACGCCGAGCAGGATCGCCGGCCGCGCCACCGCGTCCGACATCCATTCCGGCTGCAGCAAGGTGAAGATAGTCGGCTCCATGATCAGCGGCACATTGGGCTTGCCCATGATGCGCAGGTTGATCGAATACAGCATCGTCATCAGCAGGATGCCGGCCAGCAGATCCATGATCTTCAGCCGCACGTTCAGCCAGCCGGTGATGAAACCGGCCAGCGCGCCGGCGGCGATGGCGATGGCGGTGGCCAGGAACGGATTCCAGCCGAGCACGATCAGGGTGGCGGCGACGGCGCCGCCGAGCGGGAAGCTGCCGTCCACCGTCAGGTCGGGGAAATTCAGGATGCGGAACGAGATCAGCACGCCGAGTGCGACCAGGCTGTAGATCAGCCCCAGTTCGAGCGCGCCGAGTAAAGCGAATAAGGACATAAAGAACCTTGCATGTCAGCGAAATGCAAAACGGCGGCGTCCGCCGCCGTTTTCATGGTGCGCTCGCGCGCTTACTTCTTACTTGACCACAGTGGTGGCTGACTTGATCAGCTCGGGCGACAACGTCACGCCCTGCTTTTCGGCCATGCCGGGATTGACGAACAGCTCCAGCTTGTTGCTGGATTCGGAAGCGATCGCGCCCGGCTTTTCGCCTTTCAGGATACGCACCACCATCTTGCCGGTTTGCCGGCCCAGATCGTAGTAGTTGACGCCGAGCGCGGCGATGGCGCCGCGCTTGACGGTGTCGGTGTCGGACGCGACCAGCGGCAGCTTCGACTCGGTCGCGACCTTCACCATCGATTCATAGGCCGACACCACGTTGTTGTCGGTCGAGGAATAGACCAGGTCGACCTTGCCGACCAGGCTCTTGGCGGCGGCGCCGACGTCCACCGTGCGCGGCGCCGATGCTTCGACCAGGGTCAGGCCGGCCGCCGGCAGCAATTTCTTCAACTGATTGACCACCACCACCGAATTCGCCTCGCCCGGGTTGTACACCATGCCGACCCGCTTGGCGTTCGGCACCACTTGCTTGATCAGCGCGATCTGCCGGTCCAGCGGCAGCAGGTCGGAAACGCCGGTGACGTTGGTGCCGGACGGCTCCCAGCTCTTGACCAGCTTGGCCGCGACCGGATCGGTGACCGCCGAATACACGACCGGGATAGCCTTGGTGGCCGACACCACGGCCTGCGCCACCGGCGTCGCGATCGCCACGATCACGTCCGGCTTGTCGCCGATGAATTTGCGGGCGATCTGGGCGGCGGTGCCGACGTTGCCCTGGGCGCTCTGGAATTCCCACTTCAAGTTCTTGCCAACTTCATATCCCTCGGCCTTCAACTCGTCGCGCACGCCGTCGCGCACCGAATCGAGCGCCGGATTCTCCACGATCGACAACACCGAGACCGCTACCGGCTTGTCGGCCGCGAAGGCGGGACCTGCGGACAGCGCCGACAACAGCATGGCTCCAGCTAGGGCGCGCAATTTTATTTTTCCTGCAACAAACATCGCCTGCTTCTCCATAAAAGATCAAAAATGGCCGGCCGCGATGATACCGCGCATAGCGCCAGCCACGCTGGCAGTGTACCGCCCGAAGCGGCCGCGCATGCGAGCGTGCGCTCGGTCGCGAGCCAAGCGCCAGCCATGGCGCCTGTCGCGGTGTATGATTTGCGCCTGTCTTCACGATTCGTCTCGAACCTTCCATGAGTGAACCATCCTACTATCGGCAACACGTCTTTTTCTGCACCAACCAGCGCACCGATGGCCGCGCCTGCTGCGCCGACAAGGGCGCGCAAGAAGCGCAGCAACACGCCAAGCGGCGCATCAAGCAATTGGAACTGAACGGCCCCGGCAAGATCCGCATCAACAAATCCGGCTGCCTCGACCGTTGCGAGGAAGGCCCGGTGCTGGTGGTCTATCCGGAAGGCACCTGGTACACCTACGTCGACAGCAAAGATATCGATGAAATCATCGACTCTCACCTGGTTGGCGGCAAGGTGGTGGAACGGCTGAAAATCTGACGTGCCACCGCCATCCCCCTTCGCAATGAATACACACACCCAAGCTTTTTCCATCGTCGGCGCTGCCGGCGCGCTGCAATGCGCGCTCGACTTGCCGGCGGAGCCGCCGCGCGGCATCGCTCTGGTGGCGCATCCGCATCCGCTGTACGGCGGCACCATGGACAATAAGGTGGCGCAAACGCTGGCGCGGGCCTTTGTCGGATTGGGCTATGCCACGGCGCGCATGAACTTTCGCGGCGTCGGCACCTCTGCCGGCAGCCATGATCACGGCCACGGCGAAACCGACGACATGGCGCTGCTGGCGGCCCACATGCGGCGACAGTATCCAGGCCTGCCCCTGGCGCTGGCTGGTTTTTCCTTTGGCACCTTCGTCCAGGCGCAATTGCAGCTGCGCCTGAGTGCGGAAGGCGTGCCCGCGGAGCGGCTGGTGCTGGTCGGCAGCGCCGCCGGCAAGTGGCCGATGCCGCCGGTGCCGGCCAACACCAAGCTGATTCACGGCGAAAACGACGACACCATTCCGCTGGCCGACGTCTTCGACTGGGCGCGCCCGCTCGACATCCCGGTGATCGTGATCCCCGGCGCCGGTCATTTTTTTCATGGCAAGCTGCAACATATCAAGGCACTGGCAGTCGAAGGGTGGCATCGCTAGTTTTGCCGCGGCGCTATAATCTGCCACTTGCCGTACCCGCCGTACTTCTTGTGCCCTTGATTGCGCGCCATCCTTTCAACCGACTGCCTCGCCGCCACTGCGGCGGGGCGCAGCCATTGACACGCCCTACATGAAAACACTACTTGCGCGCTTCGCCGCCGCCGTCCTGGCGCTATCGCTGCCCTTCTCCGCTGCCTTTGCCCAGGCGCTGCCGCCGCCTACCGTCGCCGCCAAATCCTGGTTGCTGCAAGACGTCACCAGCGGCCAGACCATCGCCGCCAACAACGCCGACATGCGGATCGAGCCGGCTTCGCTAGTCAAGCTGATGACCGCCTACCTGGCGTTTGAAGCCTTGAAGGACAAGAAGCTGACGCTGGACCAAATGATCCAGGTCTCGGAACGCGCCTGGAAGGTCGACCCGTCCAGTTCGAAAATGTTTATCGAGCCGCGCGTGCCGGTCAGTTTCGGCGACTTGCTGTACGGCGTCATCGTCCAGTCCGGCAACGACGCCTCGGTGGCCGTGGCGGAAGCGGTGGCCGGTACCGAAGAGGCGTTCGTGGTGCTGATGAACCGCGAAGCGCAGCGGATGGGCATGAAATCGTCCCACTTCGCCAATGCCCACGGCTTGCCCAGCCCGGACAACTATTCGACCGCGCATGATCTGGGCATCCTGGCTACGCGCCTGATCGCCGATCACCCGGATTCGTACAAGATGTATTCGACCAAGAGCTTCACCTACAACAAGATCACGCAGCAAAACCGCAACCGCCTGCTGTGGCTGGACCCGACCGTGGACGGCATGAAGACCGGCCACACCCAGGCCTCCGGCTATAGCCTGGTGGCGTCGGCCAAACGGCCCAACGGCAGCGGCGAACGGCGCATGATTTCGGTAGTACTCGGCACCAATTCCGACCAGCAGCGCGCGCAGGAAAGCCAGAAGTTGTTGAACTGGGGCTTCCAGAATTTCGATACCGTCAAGCTGTATGCCAAGGACGCGCCGGTGGCGACACCGGAAATCTGGAAAGGCACACAAAACCAGATCAAGCTCGGCTTCAATCGCGATGTCTTCGTCACCGTGCCGCGCGGCACGGCCGACAAGATGAAGCCGGTCCTGGAGCGGCGCGACCCGCTGGTGGCACCGGTCGCCGCCAACAGTCAGGTCGGCATGCTGAAGATGGTCGCCGACGGCAAGACGCTGGCCGAGTTTCCGCTGCTGGCGCTGGAACAGGTGAACCAGGCCAGCATTTTCGGCCGCGCTTGGGATTCGATCCGGTTGTGGCTGAAATAAGCGGCAGATAGGCGACGAGTGCTGGCCGGTTCGCAGCAGCTTTCCCGCTGGTATCGCTGCCGGCGCGGTGGCGATACCAGGAAATAGTTGGCCCCGGCCGAACGGCATCAGGCCACATTCCCGCTTTTTCTATTCCGTTTTTGCATCGGCATCGCGCACCGCCTATGCAAAAATGGGCTGTCTTCAATTCACTGGAACCCATCATGCATGATGACCCGCTGGTCTACCTGAACGGTACCCTGACGCCGCTGTCCGAAGCCAAGATCCCGGTCCTCGACCGCGGCTTCATTTTCGGCGACGGCATTTACGAAGT
>DATJCV010000315.1:0-10773 GCA_035497775.1 Burkholderiaceae bacterium
GCTGCGGGCGACGATGCTGACGGCCGCGCCGCGATGCACCAGCGTTGATCGGACCAGCCAGCCTTCGCGGACCACCTCGCCGGCGCGAACGCTGCGGCGACTGGTCATGCCAAGCACGGCTTGCGGGCTGGCCAGCGCGTCACTTACATTCGTTACGTCGCGCTGCGCCAGTGCCACATCCGCTGCTGTGAGCTCATGGCCAGCCGGCAGTGCGACTGCCGCCACCAGTACGCTGGCCGACATGCTGGCACGCACGACGAATTCATGGCGCCAGCCGTCGCTTCCGGGACACGTTGCGGCAAAGCGCATGCGTCTGGCCTGCCGGGTATCGATCGTATCGATCCGCAACGGTTGCCGGCATACAGGTAGCGGCCGATTGGGGGGAACCACAGTGAGATTGAATACCGAGTCCAGAAAGCCGGCGCGCATGGCCTGCTCTTCCAGTAATTGCCGGGCGCTGCGTTTCACCTGCGCGGCGGCATCATCGGCGGCGGTATTGGCGGCTGCTGCAAGCAGCAAGAAAGACGTGATTGCAAGTTTTATGGGGATCATTTTCAGCATGGGCGCCACTTTAGCATTTGGCTTCAAACAGGAGGAAAGCCATGGGTATTAATTTCAACGATGCACTAGGCATCCATCCGGATGCGCTGAAAGTGCGGGCCGACCGCACCAAGGTTCTGGCAGCAAACATCGCGAATGAAAACACGCCGGGTTTCCAGGCGCGCGATATCGATTTTCGGACCGCCCTGCGGCAGACTAGCGCCGAAAATCCGCAAGGCCTGTTGCTCGATACTGGCGCCGAGGATCCGTTGTATCGGGTTCCTTTTCACCCCAGCAGAGACGGCAACACGGTGGAAATCGGGGTTGAACAAGCGGCGTTTTCACAAAATGCGTCGGACTTCCAGACCAGTCTGGCTTTCCTCAACATGAAACTCAAGGGGCTGGCAAAAGCAATTGCCGGACAATAAACATGCCATTCAGAGATATCGCCAATATCGCCGGCTCCGCCATGACTGCGCAGACCGTGCGTTTGAACACGGTTGCCAGCAACCTCGCCAATGCCGACTCCGCGGCAGGCAGTGAAGGAGCCGCCTACCGCGCACGCAAGCCGGTGTTCGCCACTGTTGCCCGCGAAGCGTTTGCCGAGCAGGGTACCGGTGGCCGGGTGCAGGTGCTGGATGTGGTGCAAAGCACCGAACCGCTACGCAAGGCGCATGAGCCGGGCCATCCGATGGCCGACGCGGAGGGGATGGTGTACTACTCCAACGTGAACCAGGTGGCCGAGATGACCGACATGATGTCGGCGTCGCGCGCCTTTGAAACCAACGTCGAGGTACTCGGGCGCATCAAGTCGATGCAACAGTCCCTCCTCAAACTCGGTGAGGGCTGATCCATGCAAACCAATTTCTTCACGGGTGGCTCCCAGAACTCCAGTGCCAGCGACAAACCGGCCACCAACGCCAGCGCGACCTCGGATATGTTTACCAAGCTGCTGGTGGCGCAGATCCGCAACCAAGACCCGCTGGCGCCGACCGACCCAAGCGACTTCGTCAATCAGCTGGCACAGCTGAGCCAGACCGAATCGCTGCAAAGCCTTGCCACCCTCACCAGCAACAACGCCAGCGTGCTGCAAAGCCTGCAAGTGCTGGCGCTGGGGGCACAGGTCGGTTCGCAGGTGACGGTCAGCACGACCAGCGTGAAGCTTGGCGCAGAGCCAATCAAGGGTGCCGTCACGCTAGCCAATTCCGCTGCGCGGACCACATTGGTGCTGACCGGCGCGGACGGCGTCAAGCACAACATCGAACTCGGCACGCAAGCCGCCGGCGAAGTGCCGTTCACGGTCGATCCCGTGGCGCTGGGCCTACCGCCGGGTCAATATGCAATGCAGGTCGATACCGACAGCAACAGCACGGCATCGATCGGGGTCATCGGCAAACTGAATAGCGTCAAGCTCTCCAGTACCGGCAATGTGGTGCTCGATGTCGCCGGCCTGGGCGAGGTAGCGCCATACGCCATCACCGCTTTCAACGGCCAAATGGCCGCCTCATCCATTACCGCCTCCAACTGAAAGGAAACCCGTCATGAGTTTCGATATCGCGCTGTCCGGCATCCAGGCCATCAATTCCCAGCTCACCACCATCAGCAACAACATCGCCAATTCCGGCACGTTCGGCTTCAAATCCAGCCGCGCCAATTTTTCGTCGATGTATGCCGGCACCCAGCCGACCGGTACCGAAATCGGTTCCATCACGCAAAGCATCGCGCTCGGCGGTGGCGTGCTGAACACCGGCGGCTCGATGGATGCCTCGATCAAGGGTCGTGGTTTCTTTGTCAGCAAGGATAGCGCCGGCACCATCCTGTATAGCCGGGTCGGTATCTTCAACACCGACAAGGATGGCTACGTCACCGACAGCTTCGGGCGCCGGGCGCAGGGTTATGCTGCGGTGCCCGGCACCACCACGCTGGGCGCTCTGGGCGACCTGAGGGTGCCGACCGGCCAGATCCCGGCCAGCGCCAGCACCAAGATGGATTACGTCGGCAACCTGTCGGCCGACTGGACCGTGCCTACGACCGTGCCTTTCGATCCGACCGATGCAACCAGCTTCAACAGTTCGGTGGTGACGGAAGTGTTCGACTCGCTCGGCGGCAAACATAGCGTGACGCAGTATTACGTCAAGACCGGCGCCAATGCGGTAGACGTGCGTTACACCTTTGATGGCGCGGTACAGCCGACGACGACTGCTCTGAGCTTTGACTTGTTCGGCCGGCTCAATCCGCCGGGCCCGGTGACGCTGGCGCTGGCGCCGGTAGGCGCGGCGGCAATGTCAGTCGGTGTCAACTATGCCGGCACCACGCAATTTGCCGGCGAAGCGACCTCCACCACCAATGCCGCTAACGGCTACGCGGCGGGTGCGCTGACCGGTGTGCAGATCAGCGAAGACGGTGCGGTGATGGCGACTTACAGCAACAGCGAGAAGCAAAGCATCGGCACGCTGGCGCTGGCAACCTTCGCCAACGAAGGGGCGCTGGAGTCGGTTAGCGACACCAGCTGGGTCTCGACCAATGCGTCCGGCAACGCCCTGTATTCCACGCCCGGCCGTGGCATGACGGGTACCTTGACCGTCGGCGCGCTGGAACAATCGAACGTCGACATCACGTCCGAGCTGGTCAGTCTGATGACATCACAGCGGAATTATCAGGCCAACTCGAAAGTCATTTCGACTGAAAACGCGATGATGCAATCGCTGATGCAAGCGCTCTAACGGAGGCTGTATGGATGCTTTGATCTATACCGCGATGAGCGGTGCCGAGCGAGCGTGGCATGCACAGCAGGTGCATGCCAATAACCTGGCCAACCTCGATACCGGCGGCTTTCGCGCCAACCTGGAGCTGGCTGCCAGCCAAACCGTTCCAGGCTACGGTTACGATGCACGCCACGTTGGGCAATTGCAGGCCAATGCACTGAACACCCGGCCTGGCGTGGTCAAGGAAACCGGTCGTGACCTTGACATGGCGATTGCCGGCGATGGCTTTATCGCAGTGCAATGGCAGGACGGCGAAGCCTATACCCGCTCCGGCTCGCTGGTGGTGGATGCCGCCGGCGCGCTGACAGTGAATGGCCGCGCTGTGCTGGGCGACGGCGGGCCGATCGTATTGCCGGAATATACGCGCGCGATCATCGGCGTCGATGGCACGATCTCGATCCAGCCGGCCGGCGAACGGGAGCTGCAGGTTATTGACCGCATCAAATTGGTCAAGGCGGAAGCCAGCGAACTGACCAAGAACGAGGCGGGCCTGATTGTTACCCGTACCGGCAACGACCTGCAGGCCGACGCCAGCGTGGTGGTGCGCGGCGGCCACCTCGAAGGCAGCAACGTCTCGGCGGTGGAAGAAATGGTTGCCACCATGGCGCTGAACCGCTCCTTTGAAATCCAGATGAAGCTGTTCAAGGCAGCCGACTCGATGGCCGAAACAGGCAATCGCCTGGTTGGCGCCTGACGCATTCCGATACCAGACTCTCCAGGAGAAAATCATGAACCCAGCAATGTGGATCAGCAAAACCGGCGTGCAGGCACAGGATGCCAAGCTGCAAGCAATCGCCAACAATCTCGCCAACGTCAATACGGTCGGTTTCAAACGCGATCGCGTGATGTTCGAAGATCTGTTCTACCAGATCGAACAGCAACCCGGCGCGCAACGGGACGACAACACGATGGCGCCATCCGGCGTCCAGCTTGGCAACGGTACCCGCCTGGTCGGCACGCAAAAAGTCTTCACGACCGGCAGCCTGCAAACCACCAGCCAGCCGCTCGACGTAGCGATTGTCGGCAATGGCTTCCTGCAAGTGCTGCAGCCGAATGGCGATGCCGCCTATACCCGGGCCGGGCAACTACAGGTTGATGCGAACGGCCGCCTGGTCAATGCTCAGGGTTTGCCGCTTGTGCCGGAAATTACGGTTCCTCCCACGGCGACTGCGCTGACCATTGGCGAAAACGGCTTGGTATCGGCCATCGTCGCCGACAATGCGACGCCGGTCGAACTGGGCCAGCTGACCCTGTCCAGTTTCATCAATCCGACCGGTTTGCTGGCGCTGGGCGAGAACCTGTATCGGGAAACCGCCGCCAGCGGCGCACCGACCGAAGGCAATCCGGGCGAAGCGGGACTCGGCAAACTCAAGCAGGGCGCGCTGGAGGGCTCCAATGTCCAGGTGGTCGAAGAAATGGTCGATATGATCGCGGCGCAACGGACGTATGAGATGAATACCAAGGTTCTCTCGGCTGCCGACAACATGTTGCAGTACCTCTCGCAAGCGGTGCGCTGATGCGCCACACCTGCCTGCTTGCGGCGCTGCTACTGTCCGGCTGCGCCGTCATCGAACCGCCGCAAGCGACGCCTGGCCCGAGCGCCGAGCCACCGCCGGTGCTGCGAGCGGCGGCGCGCAAGGGGCAGTCTGGCGGAGTCTTCGTGCCGGAGGCTTCATGGTCGCTGGTGTCGGACAGTCGCGCGTTCCGCGCTGGCGACGTGGTAACCGTAGTGCTGCAGGAAACCACGCAAGCCAGCAAGACCGCCAATACCAAGTTTGACAAGGCAAGCAGTGTCGGCATCAAGCCGGTGACGGTGGCCGGCAATACGATCAAGACGGACGTTGGTATCGGTGCTTCGCGTGATTTTACGGGCGGCTCGTCGAGTACCCAGCAAAACCGGCTGCAAGGCTCGATCACCGTGATCGTGCAAGAAGTCCTGCCGAACGGCTTGCTGCGCGTGACCGGTGAAAAGAGCCTGTACCTGAACCAGGGCGAAGAGTTCGTCCGCGTGCGAGGCTATATTCGCGCCGCCGATATCGATACCGACAATCGGGTCTCGTCGCAGCGCATTGCCAATGCGCAGATTGCTTACTCCGGGCAGGGCGCTCTGGCCGATGCCAATGCGCCTGGCTGGCTGACGCGCTTCTTCGCCAGCCCCTGGATGCCTTTTTAGGATGATGTCATGAATTTTCGCTTGACAGCAGTGCTCCTGCTGGCGCTATTGCCACTGCTGCCGTCGGCCAATGCCGCGCAGATTCTGCGCAATCTGGTCAATATTGAGGGCGTGCGCGAAAATCCGCTGATCGGCTATGGCCTGGTGGTCGGCCTCAACGGCAGCGGCGACAGCACCCAGGTCAAATTCTCCGGGCAGTCGGTATCGAACATGCTCAAGCAGTTCGGCCTCAAACTCCCGGACGGCGTCAGCACCAAGAGCAAAAACGTGGCAACCGTGATGGTCAGCGCGAATTTTCCGCCCGGCTACCGCAAGGGCCAAGCCATCGATGTCACTGTATCGTCGGTGGGTGACGCCAAGAACCTGCGCGGCGGCACCCTGCTGCTGACCGAGTTGCGTGCCGCCGATGGCGAGGTCTATGCACTGGCGCAAGGCAATTTGGTGGTGGGTGGTCTCAACGCGCAGGGCAAGAGCGGCTCCAGCGTGACGGTCAATACGCCGACTTCGGGGCGTATCCCCAACGGCGCCAAGATCGAGCGTGAAATCGAAACCGATTTCGACACCCATCCGACGGTGCGCCTGAGCTTGCGCCATCCGCATTTCCAGACGGCCACCAACATCGTCGAAGTGATCAATCGCCGCTTCGGCAATGTCGCCAGCACCCGCGACGCCACCAGCATCGACGTGGTGGCGCCGGAGAACCCGACCCAGCGCGTCGCTTTCGTGGCGCGGCTGGAGGCGCTGTCGATCGATGTTGGCGAGGAAGTGCCAAAGGTCATCTTCAATTCCCGCACCGGCACCGTGGTGATTGCCGAAGGCGTCAAGGTGCGTCCGGCGGCGGTATCGCACGGTTCGCTCAAGGTGGTCATTTCCGAGAGGACCGGGGTCAGCCAGCCGCAGCCGTTCGGACGCGGCCAGACGGTGGCGACGCCCCAGTCCGAGGTTGCGGTCGAGCAGGGCAGCGGCCGCATGTTCAAGTGGCCGGCCGGCGCCAGCCTGCAGCGCATCATCGACGTCATCAACAGCACCGGTGCCACGCCCGACGACATCATGGCAATCCTGCAAGCGCTGGACCAGGCCGGTGCGATCGAAGGCGAACTGATCGTTATTTGAGGGTAAATCCATGCAACCAGACCTGAATTCCGTGCACACCGCCGTTACCGCCGGCGCCGCCACCGACCCGGTAAGCGCCGCCGACGCCCGCTACCGGGAGAAGGCTATCGATGCCGCTGTCAAGTTCGAGGGTTTTTTCATTGCTCGCATGCTGCATCAAATGCGCAGCAGCACGCGTGAAATGGCCGGCGAGGATAGCGTCTTCAAGGACCCCGTGAACAGCGACATGCTCGATCTGGCGGACAATCTGGTGGCAGACAAGATGGCCGGACAGCGTGCATTCGGCATCGCCGATGCGATCCTGCGCCAGTTGCTGCCGGCGCCGGCCGCCGCAGCCCAGCAAACCGCGCCGTCGCCTGATGGCAAGATTTAATCGCGATTGCCAAATGGTCGCCTATTGACAATAACCCCCATTAGGCATTTCAGAAAGAGCGCCGCTTCATGAGCATCATCAACAATGCACTGTCAGGATCGCTTGCCGCACAAGTGGCGCTGGATGTCGCCAGCCAGAACGTTGCCAACCTGAAAACCATCGGTTATACCCGCCAGGGCGCGCTGCTGGCGGCGCTCGGCCCGAATGGCAACATCAAATCCCCTGGCAGCGGGGTCGAAGTATCGTCGCTGCTGCGCTTTTCCGATAATTACAAGACGCAGCAGATGTGGCGTGCCGCGTCCGATCTCGGTCAACGGACGCTGGCGCAGCCCTATCTAACCCAGTTGGAGCAGGTAATGGGGAACGACGCCTCCAGCATTAGCGCCGGCCTTGATAGTTTTTTTAGCGCCCTTAATGCCGCCAGCGTCGACCCGACCAACTCCCCGTTGCGGCAGCAGGTGATCAATGCCGCCGAAGGCATGGCGCAGCATTTCAACAGCCTGAATGACGTGATGAGCAATCAGCGCTTGTCGGTACAGCAGCAGCGTGCCACCACCGTGCCGCAAATCAACGGCCTGACCCGCGATATCGCGCATTTGAACCAGAAAATCGCCGCCGCCAAGGCCATCGGCGCCAACGCCTCGTCGCTCATCGATGCGCGCGACCAGGGAATCGATCAACTCGCCAGCCTGGTTGGCATCCAGGTGATCGACCAACCCGACGGCAGTCGCAACGTGTCGTTGCGCAGCGGCCAGCCGCTGGTGCTCAGTTCCTCGGCCTCGACCATCGCCGTGCAAGGCAATGCCGATGGTTCGCAGACGATGAAGCTGACCTTCGGCAATGAAACCTTCACGCTCGACAACACCAAGCTGGGCGGCCAACTGGGTGGCCTGGGCGACTATGAAACCAATGTGTTGCTGCCGCTGAAGCAAGCTGTCACCGACATCGCCCGCGAACTCTCCAACAAGGTCAACGTCCAGCTCGGCGCCGGCTTTGCGCTGGATGGCAGCCCAGGCGTCCCACTATTCGATTTCAATGCCGTCAGCACCACCGGCATGCTGAAGATCAGCGCCGGCGTCACGGCCGACAAACTCGCCTTTTCCAACAATGGCGCCACGTCCGGCGACAGTACCAACCTGCAACTATTGATCAACATCCGCACCCAGCCGATCACGATCGCATCGATCGGCAGCGTGCTGATCGGTGACGCCGACACCCAACTGGTCGGCAAGCTGGGCATGGACAGCAAGCAGAACCAGTCGCTGCTGGCGACCGCGGAAACGGTTCGCCTGCAAGCCGAGGAAAGTTGGAAATCCACCAGCGGCGTGAATTCGGATGAAGAGGCGATCAACCTGCTTGAGTTCCAGAAAATGTATCAGGCCAACATGAAGGTCATCGCGGTCGCCAACGCGCTGTTTGACAGCACTCTTGCCATGATGGGTTAAGACCATGCGTATCGCCAGCAGCCAGTTCCAAGGGACATTGACCCGCACCATGCAGATCAATGAGTCGCGGCTCGCCAAACTGACGCAACAGATGTCGTCCGGTTTGCGCGTACCGCTGCCGTCGGACGACCCGATCTCCAATGTGCGGCTGTCGCGCCTGACGCGCGAAGAGGCGATGATCGCGCAATACCAGGACAATATCGGCGCCCTAAAAATCCGTCTGCAAAAAAACGAGGGTTATTTAAGCAGCATGAGCAACGACATGCAGCAGGCGCGCGACCTGCTGGTGTGGGCGCTGGATGGCGGCAATGCCGCGACCGACCTGAACGCGATGGTCGGTTCGCTGCAATCGCTGAAGCAGAGCCTGCTTTTCACCGCCAACAGCACGGACCAGGAGGGACGGTATGTGTTTTCCGGCACCATGACCGGGACTCGGCCGGTGACCGATAGCGGCATTCCGGCTGCGCCGGGGGTGCCACGCTATACCTTTGTCGGCAATACCGACCAGCAACAGGTGGTGGTCGGCAACAGCATCACGCAGAGCGCCAACGTCGACATCAAAGGCATTGAAGACTTGCTCAACCTGCTCGATCAGACCATAGGGGCGTTGTCGGTGCCGGGCGTCAGCATCAACGACCCGGCCACACGTGCGGTGGTCGCCTCCACGCTGGATGGCGTGGATACCGCAATGGACACGGTCGGCGTCAAGATCGCCAGCCTCGGTGGCGCGCAGAACATCCTGTCGACGCTCGCCGCCAACCACAGCAACGTCAGCGTGTCGAATCAGTCGGCGCTGCTGGATATCGGAAAGCTCGACTATTACGCCGCCGCCTCCGATCTGGCCGGATATACGATGGCAATGCAGGCGACCCAGAAAGCCTACGCCAAAGTCAGCCAGTTAACCCTGTTCGACCTGCTCTAAGACCATGCCGCTAAGCCCGCTCGACACTGTCAACGCAGCCAGTCCGACCCGGCTGCGCAGCGGCGGCGTGGTCGGCGCAACGGTGGGGACGCGTCCCGACAAGCCGGTGCCTGCGGCGGCTGGCGAAGGCCATGCGGCGCCCTTGCGGCACGGCTTGCGCAACTGGGACCAACAACTCAACGCGGATTTGTCGAATGCCCAGCGCGCGCTGGATTTCCTCGACCAAAGTTCCGCCCGCCTGCAAAGTATCAAGCTGGAATTGAGCGCAAAGCTGGCCGGGCGCCTGCAGCAAACCGGCGCGCTGCAACGCAAACTGCGCCAGTTCGGCGACTTGTGGCAACAGCGGCAGTCCGCCACCGGCGGCAGCCTCGATTCGCAACTCGCCTATGACAGCAAGGCGACCCCGGTCCAGCGCTTCACGGTGCGCGGCCTTACCATGCAAACCTTGCAGGCGGGGGCAAAAGAGACGCTGACATTTTCAGTCGGCGCCGGACAGGCCTTGCGCTCGGTCATCATCGAGCCCGGCCTGTCCGAGGATGCGCTGATCCAGCGCTTCGACCAGGCGCTGGCGCCGGCGCAGATCCGCGTCAGCAAAGGAGAGGACGGCACGCTGGTGTTTAGCGTTGCGCAAGCGTCCTGGGGCACGCTGCGCGACACGCTGGCCATCAAGGGTGACGGCATGCGTTTCCCGACCGGTCAGTTGAACCGGGTCCGCACCGATGCAGAACCGGCAGCAGTACAACCGGAAACCTGGCAGATCGACGATGCCGAATCAATCCGTCAGGCGCTGCAGAAGGTGGTACGGGCCATCAACCATGTGCGCCAGGCGCGTGAGGCGGTCAGCCGCGCACTGAACGAAGCGGCGGCCCGCGCGTCTGCTGCACAATCGACCGACAGCAATGCCGCCGTTGCCAAGCTGGCGCAGGATTTCCTCGGCACCGCGGCCCAACCCGATTACCAGGCATTCACCTCGGTGGTGTCTGCGGTCATGGGCATCAGCCGTTCGCGCGTACTGTCGCTACTGATGCTGCGCTCCTGATTCCTGCCTGGAGTTCGTAACCAAAAATACCCTGCTTCAGGACCGACGGCAATCTTGGAAATTCTTTCTGAGACGCATCGATTATTGGAGTATATGGTTTAGGTAGCCGTATTTCATGCGCAAACGATGCTTTGCCATTGGAGTATATGGTTTCATAGGAATCATGCCGGCTGGCTACGCTGACCCCTAAGTTTTATAGCTTGCCCGAGGTGCAACGGCCGCCAGCAAGCCCGCAGAGGGCCGGCAAGCGCCGCCGCGGTGCCAGGCGCCAGTCTCGATCCCCTGTCAAAGACGGCTTCCAAACGGGGTGTCAGCTCGTTCGCTTCAGCGTTGCCCCGCCCGCGCGACGTGATTCTGAATATGAACATACCCGGTCATTCATCAAAATCCCAGATCTGGTGCA
>DATJCV010000316.1:0-1856 GCA_035497775.1 Burkholderiaceae bacterium
CCGGCGTTTTGTGCGGTCGTCCTCTTTTAGCCGGTCGCACGCGTCGCTCGGTCTGGCGCTCCAGGTGAGCCTTGAAGCGCTCTGAACCCAGCGCCCAACCTTTCAGGGTTGCCTCGCTCAATGCAGTAATTTGTTCAGAAGTAAGCGCCAGACTGAGCGACGCGTGCGGCCGGCTAAAAGAGGGCGGCCGCACAAAACGCCGGTCGATCCGAGAGATAGCAGCTAAATTATTGCCATATAAAATTTCTCCACCAGCACTCTGTCCCCAATTAGAAAAACAGAAAAATTTCCCTATTTTAATTGGACTCTGACCCCGTTTTATTTGATTGAAATATCTGTTGCGCTGCACTATTCTTGCTCTCCGTCCTATCGGCAGGAGCAGTGCGATGCGTACCCAGGGTTTGTATGATTCGTCCCATGAACATGATGCTTGCGGGATCGGTTTTATTGCGCACATCAAGGGGCAGAAGAGCCATTCGATCATCGAGCAGGGGCTGCTGATCCTGAAGAATCTCGACCATCGCGGCGCGGTCGGGGCCGACAAGCTGATGGGGGACGGCGCCGGGATACTGATCCAGATTCCGGACCAGTACTATCGCGAAGAGATGGCGAAACAAGGGGTAGAACTGCCGCCGCCCGGCGAATATGGCGTCGGCATGGTGTTCCTGCCGAAGGAGCACGCCTCGCGCATCGCCTGCGAGCAGGAGTTGGAGCGCGCCACGCTGGCCGAGGGCCAAGTGGTGCTGGGCTGGCGCGACGTGCCGGTCGATACCGAGATGCCGATGTCACCGACCGTGCGTGAAAAAGAGCCGGTGATCCGTCAGATCTTCATCGGCCGCGGTCCGGACATCATGGTCACCGACGCGCTGGAGCGCAAGCTGTACGTGATCCGCAAATCCTGCAGCCACGCGATCCAGGCGCTGAACCTTTTGCACGGCAAGGAATATTTCGTGCCGTCGATGTCGGCCCGCACCATCGTCTACAAGGGCTTGCTGCTGGCCGACCAGGTCGGCCAGTATTACCGCGACCTGCAGGACCCGCGCTGCGCCTCGGCACTGGCGCTGGTGCACCAGCGCTTCTCGACCAATACTTTTCCTGAATGGCCGCTGGCGCACCCGTACCGGATGATCGCGCACAACGGCGAGATCAATACCGTCAAGGGCAATTTCAACTGGATGCGCGCGCGCGAAGGCGTGATGAAGTCGCCGGTGCTGGGCGACGATCTGAAGAAGCTGTTCCCGTTGATCTATGAAGGTCAATCCGACACCGCCTGCTTCGACAACGTGCTGGAACTGCTGGTGATGGCTGATTACCCGCTGGCGCAGGCGATGATGATGATGATCCCGGAAGCCTGGGAAAATCATGCGGCGATGGACCCGAACCGCAAGGCCTTCTACGAATACCACGCAGCGATGATGGAGCCGTGGGACGGCCCGGCGGCGATCGCCTTCACCGACGGCCGCCAGATCGGCGGCACGCTCGATCGCAACGGCCTGCGGCCGGCGCGCTACATCGTCACCGACGACGACCTGGTGGTGATGGCCTCCGAATCCGGCGTCTTGCCGATCCCGGAATCGAAGATCGTGCAGAAATGGCGGCTGCAGCCCGGCAAGATGTTCCTGATCGACCTCGACGCCGGCCGCATCATCGACGATAAGGAATTGAAGGACACCTACGCCAACGCCAAGCCGTACAAGCAGTGGATCACCTCGGTACGCATCAAGCTGGCCGCGCTGCCGCCGGAAGCCGAAGAAGCCAAGCCGGCCACCGCGCTGCTGGACCGGCAGCAGGCCTTTGGCTATACGCAGGAAGAGATGAAGCACATCCTGGTGCCGATGGCGATTGCGGGCGAGGAA
>DATJCV010000317.1:0-3238 GCA_035497775.1 Burkholderiaceae bacterium
CCGCCAACGGCGTCAATATCGCCTTCTTGCCTACATACAAATTGACAATGGCAGCATCAGGGCCGTTCAATTCACGCCCCGCGATCGGATGGCCCGGCACGAATTGCGCAATCTTGGTGCCGAGCGCACGCCGTGCTGCCGCCACCACGTCGCTTTTGGTGCTGCCGGCATCGGTAACAATCGTATGCGGTTCCAGATGCGGTTCGATCTGCCGCAGGATGGCCTCGGTCTGGGCCACGGGCGCGGCGATCAGGACCAGGTCGGCATCGGCTATGGCGCCGGCCACGGAAGTACTGGCAAGATCGATGATGCCGAGTTCCAGTGCACGCGCCAAGGGCGGCGCAGTACGGCCGACGCCGACGATCTGTCCGACCGCGCCGGCTTGGCGCAATGCCAGGGCGAACGAGCCGCCGATCAAGCCGACGCCGAAAATCGCAATTTTTTTCAACACGGATGAGCGCTCAAAATAAGTTTGTCAGCCGCCTGCCGCGCCTGGATGGTCAGGACAGTGCCTTTTTCAGCGCCGCAATGCAGGCCGCATTTTCCTGCGGCAAACCGATCGAGATCCGCAGCCATTGTGGCAAGCCATAATTGCCAACCGGACGCACGATCACCCCCTGCTTCAGCAAGGCCAGGTTGACACGGGCGCCAGCGCCATCGTCGTCGCCCACCTTCACCAGCACGAAATTGCCGTAGGACGGCACGTACTCCAGCCCGAGCGCGTCAAACGCCTGCGTCAGTTGCTGGTAACCCTCGCGGTTGACGGCAGCGCTTTTCTGCAGAAACGCCTGGTCGTTCAAGGCGGCGATCGCCGCCGCCTGCGCCAGCGAATTGACATTGAACGGCTGCCGGATGCGGTTCAGCAAATCGGTCAGCGCCGGCTGGGCGATGCCGAAGCCGATGCGCAAGCCGGCCAAGCCGTAAATCTTGGAAAGGGTGCGCGACACCAGCAGATTCGGGTACTGGCGGACCCAGGCGGTCGATTCGTACTGCAGTTCCGGCGCCAGATATTCGTTATAGGCTTCATCCAGCACCACCACGATGTGCGGCGGCACGATTTTCAGAAATGCCTCGATCTCCGCCGCCGATAGGAAGGTGCCGGTCGGATTGTTGGGATTGGCGATGAAAATCAGCTTGGTGTCGGCGGCGATCGCCCGCGCCATCGCCGCCAGATCGTGGCCATGATTTTTGGCGGGGACGACAATCGCGCGCGCGCCGACGGCCTGGGTGGCCAGTGGATATACGGCGAACGAATATTCGGCAAACACCGTCGATTGCCCGGGCTGCACCAGCGCATGCGCCGCCAGTTCGAGGATGTCGTTGCTGCCGTTGCCCAGCGTGATCCAGTCTTGCGGCACGCCGTACTTCGCCGACAGCACCGCCTTCAGCTCGAAGCCGTTGGCGTCCGGATAGCGGCCGACATCGGCTACCGCGGCCAGCATCGCCTGCCTGGCCGAATCTGGCATGCCCAAAGGGTTTTCATTCGAGGCCAGCTTGACGATCGCCGCTTCATCGAGGCCAAACTCGCGCGCGACTTCGGCAATCGGTTTGCCGCCTTGATAGGGGGCGATGGCACGCACATATTCGGGTCCGAACTGAATCGACATGATGAGATTCCAGGAAAAAATTTAACAATACACCGCGCAAAAACCGTGTCGCGCCGCACGCACCGGCATCACAGGCTGACCGGATACGACCCCAACAATTTGAAGAACGCGGCGTTCTCCTTCAATTCCGCTAGCGCGCGCGCAACCTTGTCGTCTTGCGCATGACCTTCGATATCGACATAAAAATAATATTCCCACGCTCCCATGCGGGCCGGCCGCGATTCGAAGCGCGTCATCGATACCCCATGCCGGGCCAGCGGCGCCAGCAGGCCGTATACCGCGCCGGCCTTGTTCGGCACCGACAACACCAGCGAGGTCTGATCCTGTCCGCTGGGCGCGGTCCGCAGTCGGCCGATCACCGCGAAGCGGGTACGGTTATGCGGATCGTCCTGCACATGCGCACTGACTACCTGCAAATCGTATTGCTGCCCGGCGAGCTCGCCGGCAATCGCGGCGGTTGCCGGATTTTCGCTCGCCAGGCGCGCCGCCTCGCCGTTGGATGCGACCGCCTGCCGCCGCAGATTCGGATAGTGCTGGTTCAGCCAGACCTGGCATTGCGCCAGCGCTTGTGAATGGGCGCAGATGCGGTCCACGCCCTGCATCGAGCCGCTTTGCGTCATCAGGCTATGGTGTACCGGAATCGATACTTCGCCGCTGATCGTCAACGTCGCCTGCAGCAGCAGATCGAGCGTGCGGTTGACCGCGCCCTCAGCCGAATTTTCAACCGGTACCACGCCGAATTCAGCGGTCCCGGCCTCGGTCGCCCGGAACACTTCGTCGATCGACCCGCAAGGCAGCGCATTGACGTTACGACCAAATTGCCGATAGACGGCTTGCTCACTGAAGGTGCCGGCCGGCCCCAGGAACGCCACCGTCACGCGCCGTTCCAGCGCCCGGCAGGCGGACATGATTTCACGAAAAATGATTTGCACGTCGGTGCCAGCCAGCGGCCCCGGATTGCGCTGCGCCACGCTGCGCAACACCTGCGCCTCGCGCTCCGGCCGGTAGATCGGCGCGTCGGTTTCGGCCTTGACATGGCCGACTTCCTGCGCCAGGCGCGCGCGGCGATTCAGCAAGTCAAGAAGTTGCGCATCCACCGCGTCGATCTGCGCCCGCAGGGGTTGGATTTTGTCGTCACTCATGGAAGTCGTCGATAGCAGCAGCGAAAATGATCGGAGTACGCACAAAAATCAAGCTCGTGTCTTTTCGAATTCCCGCAGATAGCCGATCAGCGCCTGCACGCCTTCGATCGGCATGGCGTTGTAAATCGAGGCCCGCATGCCGCCCACCGACTTGTGTCCCTTGAGCTGCAGCAGGCCGCGTTCCCTGGCGCCGGCAAGAAAGGCCTCGTTCAATGCGTCGTCCGCCAGGAAGAACGGGACGTTCATGCGCGAGCGGCATTCCTTGGCCACGTGCGTATTGTAAAAATCGCTGGAATCCAGATAGTCATACAGCAGCCCGGATTTTTCGATATTGCGCCGCTCGATCGCCGCCACTCCGCCCTGGCGCTTGAGCCACTGGAACACCAGGCCGGCGATATAGATCGCATAGGTCGGCGGCGTGTTGTACATCGAATGATTGTCGGCCACCAGCTTCCAGTCGAACACCGACGGGCAGATCGGCAGCGCATG
>DATJCV010000318.1:0-9960 GCA_035497775.1 Burkholderiaceae bacterium
GACCGGCAAGATCGTGGCGCCGCAGTTGTACATCGCGGTCGGGATTTCCGGCGCGATCCAGCATCTGGCCGGGATGAAGGATTCGAAAACCATCGTCGCCATCAACAAGGACCCGGAAGCGCCGATCTTTGCGGTGGCCGACTACGGCATCGTCGGCGACTTGTTCGAAATCGTGCCGCAACTGGTGGCGGAACTCGGTTAAACCGCGGTTGATTCGCTGGCAATAACACCAGGCAGGCTTGCGGCGCTGGCGCACACGAAACATTTTCGTAGTGACGCCATGTGCCTGCAGGCCTGCCTTTTTCTATGGAGTTTCATATGAGTTACGTCGCACCATTGAAGGACATGCTGTTCGTGATGAACGAGTTGGCTGGTTTGCGCGAAGTCAGTCAATTGCCCGGTTGCGAAGATGCGACACCCGAAACGGTGCAGGCGGTGCTCGAAGAAAATGCACGCTTTTGTAGCGAAGTGGTGGCGCCGCTGAACGTAATTGGTGACCGCGAGCCCAGCAGTTGGCAGGATGGCGAGGTGACGACGACCAAGGGGTTTCGCGAAGCCTTCAAGGCCTTCGGTGAAGCCGGCTGGCAAGGTGTGCAGCACCCGGTCGATTTCGGCGGCCAGGGTTTGCCCAAGCTGGTGGCCACGGCCTGTATCGAAATGCTGAATTCGGCCAACCTCTCGTTCGCGCTGTGCCCGCTATTGACCGACGGCGCCATCGAAGCGCTGATGACCGCCGGCAGCGACGAACAAAAAAATACTTATCTGGAAAATCTGATTTCGGGCAAGTGGACTGGCACCATGAACCTGACCGAACCGCAAGCCGGCTCCGACCTGGCACTGGTGCGCACCAAGGCCGTGCCGCAAGGCGACGGCAGCTACAAGGTGTTCGGTACCAAGATTTTCATCACCTACGGCGAGCATGACATGGCCGAGAACATCGTCCATCTGGTGTTGGCCCGCACGCCGGACGCTCCTGAAGGGGTGAAAGGAATTTCGCTATTCGTCGTGCCTAAATTTCTCGTCAATGCCGACGGCACGGTGGGTGCGCGCAACGACGTTCATTGCGTGTCGATCGAACACAAGCTCGGCATCAAGGCCAGCCCGACCGCGGTGTTGCAGTTCGGTGATCATGGCGGTGCGGTCGGCTCACTGATCGGCGAAGAAAATCGTGGTCTCGAATACATGTTCATCATGATGAACGCGGCGCGCTTCGCAGTCGGCATGCAGGGCGTCGGCGTGGCCCAGCGCGCCTATCAGAAGGCGGTGGAATACGCCAAGGATCGGGTGCAGTCGCGCGACCTGGCCGGTTCCGCTGGCCCGGTTGCCATCATTCATCAACCCGATGTGCGGCGCATGCTGATGTCGATGCGAGCGCAGACCGAAGCGGCGCGAGCGCTGGCGTACGTGACGGCGGCGGCGCTGGATGCCGCGCATCATCATCCGGATGAGGCGACGCGCAAGAGCAACCAGGCGTTTTACGAATACATGGTACCGGTGGTCAAGGGCTGGTCCACCGAATTGTCGGTGGATGTTGCCTCGACCGGAGTGCAAGTGCATGGCGGCATGGGTTTCATCGAAGAAACGGGTGCCGCCCAGTATTACCGCGATGCGCGCATCCTGCCGATTTACGAAGGCACCACCGCGATTCAGGCCAATGATCTGGTCGGTCGCAAGACCGCGCGCGATGGTGGCGCGACTGCGCAGGCGATCATCGTCCAGGTGCGCCAGACCGAGGCGGATCTGGCGCGCAGCCCCTCTGGTGAGTTGGCGGCCATTGGTAGTCGTCTGGGAAGCGCGGTCAGTGCCCTGGAGCAGGTGGTCGGCTATGTTGCCGCGCATGCCCGCTCGGATGTGAAAGCCGTATTCGCGGGCAGTGTGCCGTACTTGAAACTGGCGGGGATTGTGCTCGGTGGCTGGCAAATGGCGCGCGCCGCCGCGATTGCCGAACAGAAACTGCAGGCGGGCGGCGGCGATGCGGATTTCTTGCGTGCCAAGATCGTTACCGCGCGCTTTTTTGCCGATCATTTTCTGGCGCAGGCGGAAGGCATGCGGGCCGCCATCATGGAAGGCAGTACCGGCGTGTTAGCGCTGACCGAACAGCAGTTCTGAGCGCTGTGCGGGTCGGTCGCCGTTTGCGACCGGCTCAGCTCGGCTGCTGGTTTTCCGGCGCCGGCGGCAGCTTGGGTTTGAATTGCTGTTCGCTGATGCGGTATTTGCCGCGCCGGTCGCCCATCAATTCCCGCAATTCGCTGATGCTCATCTCGCTGACTTCATGCATCCGGATCAGCAGCGAAGCGCCGACCGGCAAGCGGCGGTGGCGAATCTTGCTGATGACCGGTGGCGCTACTTCCAGCGCTCGCGACAGTGCCGCATCGTTTTTCAGGTGCAGGCGCTGGATCAATGCTTCCAGCAGATGATCCGGGTTGTATTCCCTTTGTTCAAGCAGATGATGTGCCATAGTGCCCTCAGTGGTTGGTTGCGCCGTTTCGATTTATTTTGGCGAAGGATGTGACACCACTATTGATCTATCGTAATAAAACGTGCGGATTGGCACGCTTTTCGCACGCCAGCAACCATCCGGCGCAATCAGCCGTAGGCGCCACCGGTAAATAACAGGTCAAAAGTGCGGGCGATGGTGGCGATCAGGCCGGTCGTGCCCCCTGCCATGGCCAGGATCAGCAGCAACACGACAGGCCAGCCGGAACTGGAGTGCCGGCCGGTGGCCGGATTATGGTTCGCGTCCCAGCGCTGGTCCGGCGTCAGGCCAATCACCAACGCCTCCAGCAAGCCGATCAAAACCGATACCACAAACAGGCCGCCGACGAACAGCAGGTGTTGCTCGGGCACGGCAAGCCAGATGGCCAGCGTAATCGGAACCGTGGCCAGATGCAGCCAACCCCAGATATCCCGCAGGCCGTACAGATAAAAGCGATGGACGCCAAAACCGCCAAGCACAATGGCCAGCAGCGTTGCAAGGGTCTTGTTTTTATGTCGCATGGTTCGATTCTGCTATCAAGGGAAAATAAGGAGTATGTCACAAAATGGCGTTTTTCCGTATAAGGTGAGAGCAAGAATAAAAATGCACCGTGGAGTATGTAAGCGCTGGCCGGTCTTGCCGGAGATCGTCCCGGCAGATATGAATGTCTTGTTTTGGCTGGTTTTTCCGATCCTGATTTCAGGCCGAGGCAGGATGGACGAACGGGCGCCGGGTGTCGAGTTGCCGGATACAGTGAAAGCACGCTATAATTTGCGGCTTTTTTCGTGTTCGAACACTTTCTGGAATCATTATGGTCGTTATCCGCTTATCCCGTGGCGGCGCAAAAAAGCGCCCCTTTTTCAATATCATCGCTACCGACTCGCGCAGTCGCCGCGACGGCCGTTTTATCGAGCGCATCGGTTTTTATAATCCGGTTGCTGCCGGCGGCGAGGAAAGCCTGCGGGTCGCGCAAGACCGCTTGACGCACTGGCAAGGTGTTGGCGCGCAACTGTCGCCAACCGTGGCTCGTCTGCTGGCTCAAAACAGCAAGAAAACGGCAGCCTGATTCAAACTGGTGTCGGCGTTGTCGCAGCGAGTTGGAGCAGGGTTGGTGCCTCCTGATGATGTCGTGCCGGTTGGTCATGTAACGGGTGCGTACGGCGTCGCCGGCTGGGTCAAAATCCGGCCGTATTCGCCTGAGGCAGAGGCCTTGCTGCAGACGCGCACCTGGTGGCTCGACAAGCCCACTCTGCACGACGTCCAGGTACTGCAGGCAAAACGCCATGGAGCCGACGTGGTGGCGCTCTTGATGGGAATGGCCGGGCGCGACGCCGCCGAGGCGCTCAAGGGTGCGGTGGTGCAAATTCGGCGCAGTCATTTTCCGGCGCTGGCGGAAGGCGAATTTTATTGGTCCGATCTGATCGGACTGGATGTCGAGAATCTGCAGCAGCAAGCGCTGGGGCGGGTGACGGATTTGATGGATAACGGTGCCCATCCGATCCTGCGGGTAGCGCCGCCTGCGGTCGCTGCGTCCCAGGCGGCTGCGCCCGAGTTGCTGATACCGTTCGTCGCTCAATTCATTCTCGCGGTCGACCAGACGGCAAAGAAGATTATGGTTGACTGGGGCCTGGATTATTGATTTGTCCGGCAAGGGCGTGAGGGCAGGAGCGGTCGAGATGCAATTTGATGTCGTGACGCTGTTCCCAGAGATGTTTGCCGCATTGACCGGTTCCGGCATCAGCCGACGCGCCTTCGAACAAAAGAAATGCGAATTGGCGCTGTGGAATCCACGTGATTTCACCAGCGATAATCACCGCACAGTGGATGATCGCCCATATGGTGGCGGACCCGGCATGGTGATGATGGTCAAGCCGCTGGAGGCTGCGATCGATGCCGCCAGCGCGCGCCAGTTGCACGCCGGGCTGCCACGGCCGCGCGTCATCTACCTGTCGCCGCAAGGGTCGGCGCTGACGCATGGACGGGTCATGCAGTTGAGCGCCGAGGCCGGGCTGGTGTTGTTGTGCGGGCGTTACGAGGCGGTTGATCAGCGTTTGCTGGAGCGCCGCGTCGATGAAGAAATCAGTCTCGGCGATTTCGTGCTGTCGGGCGGCGAATTGCCGGCAATGGCGCTGATGGATGCGCTGATCCGGCAGTTGCCTGGCGTGTTGCACGACGAAGCCTCGGCAGTCGAGGACAGTTTTGTCAACGGCTTGCTGGATTACCCGCATTACACGCGGCCGGAAGAATACGAGGGCAGTGCGGTGCCGCCGCTGCTGTTGGGCGGAAATCACGCTGAAATTGTAAAATGGCGGCGTCAGCAGGCTTTGCAGGTGACCGCCAAAAAGCGGCCGGACATGATCATCAGTGCGCGCGCCGCAGGTTTGCTGAGCGCCGCCGACGAAAAATATTTGAGCAGTTTGCAGTTGTAGTGTCGCGCAGCTCTCTTGGGAGCTGCATGTTTAACCCCATCCTATACCGGGCATTTTTGCAATTACACAGCGCCGGCACGATGGCATTTGGAGCTGAAAATGGATTTGATCCAGCAACTTGAGCAAGACGAGATTAACCGTCTCGGAAAAAGCATTCCCGACTTTGCCCCCGGCGATACCGTGGTGGTCAATGTCAACGTGGTCGAAGGAACGCGCAAGCGTGCCCAGGCTTACGAAGGTGTCGTGATTTCGCGCCGCAACCGTGGCTTGAATTCGAACTTCATCGTTCGCAAGATCTCTTCCGGCGAAGGCGTTGAGCGTACCTTTCAGCTCTACTCGCCGTTGATTGCATCGATCGAAGTCAAGCGGCGCGGCGACGTGCGGCGCGCCAAACTGTATTATCTGCGTGAGCGCTCCGGAAAATCGGCGCGCATCAAGGAAAAGCTGCCGAGCCGTCGCGCTGCGGCCAAGCAAGCGGAGTAAGCATCGCGCGCACGTTTCAAAAAAAGGCACCGCAGGTGCCTTTTTTTGCTTCAGATCGGGAAATTATCTTGGCCATACTGTCCTTCGACCCGCAAATCATTCCTGTCGACTCGGTTGCCGGCGAGGTGGCGATCGTGGCGGAGCGATTGCGCGCCGAATCGCTGCGACGACGCTTTGGCTGCCCGCCGCAGTGGCAACCGGAGATCACCAACGATCAACCGGTCCGCGCCTTCGGCGCAACGCCGATCGCAGCTTCCGTATTGGTGCCGGTCATTCTGCGCGAGGCCGGCGCCACCCTGCTGTTTACCCAGCGTACTGCCCATCTGAGCAATCACGCTGGTCAAGTCAGCTTTCCCGGCGGCCGTACGGAAAGCAGCGACCGCTCGCCAATCGATACCGCGCTGCGCGAAACGGAAGAGGAAATCGGCCTCGAGCGGAGCCATGTCGAGGTCATCGGCTCATTGCCTGACTATGTGACCGGTACCGGCTACCGCATCACGCCGATCGTCGGCCTGGCACAACCGCCGTTCAGCCTGCATCCTGACCCTAACGAAGTAGCGGAAATTTTCGAGGTGCCGCTGGCATTCCTGATGAATGGCATGCATCATCAGCGGCGCAGCATGGAATTTCCCAACGGTTTTGGGCGTCGCACGTTTTACGCCATGCCGTATGATCGCTTTTTCATCTGGGGCGCGACTGCCGGCATCTTGCGCAACCTGTTTCATTTCTTGCGCGCCTGAAGCAGGCGGCCGCGTGCCGTTGGTTGGCGCTGCGCCGAATTGTTTGATTCCGGCAAGTTGCTGCGTTATCGTATCGATCCCGAACAGGCGGTGTCCATGACCTTCATTTCCATTCTTTTTGCGTTACTGATCGAGCAACTGAAGCCGTTGCGTGCCGATAATCCGGTCTACTCGGGCGTGCGGTTGCTGGCGCGCCGCATGGAAAACTGGTTCAACGCCGGCCAGGCGCGGCACGGTATCGTCGGCTGGTTTGCCATGATCGCGGCGCTGGTGCTGCCGACCGCGCTGGTGTATTGGCTGTGCGCACGCATCAGTCCGCTGGCAGCGCTGCTGTGGAACATCCTGATCGTTTATCTGACATTGGGATTTCGCCATTACAGCCATTACTTCACCTCGATCCAGCTGGCACTGAATGCCGGCGACGACGTCTCGGCGCGGGCGCTGCTGGCGGACTGGACCAAACAGGACACGGCCGGCCTGGATGTCGGCGAAATCTCCCGCATCGCAGTTGAAAAAGCTTTGGTCACCACGCATCGCAATGTGTTCGGAGTGTTTTTTTGGTTCCTGGTGCCGTTCGGGCCGGCCGGAGCGGTGATGTACCGGGTGGCCGAATATCTGGCGCGCGCATGGAATGAGCCGGATCATCTGCACCACGAGGCGTTCGGGCGCTTTGCGGCCCGCGCGTTTTACTGGATCGACTGGATTCCGGCGCGCCTGACGGCTTCGGCGTTCGCGGTGGTTGGCAATTTCGAAGATGCGGTCTATGCCTGGCGCAATTTCGCCGGCCGCTGGCCGGACGAGGCGGCCGGCATTATCCTGGCAGCCGGTGGGGGCGCCATGGACGTGCGGCTCGGCACGCCAACCGAAAGCGCGGTCGAAGTGCTGCCGGCGGATGCGGCTACCGTCGATTCCAGCGACGGCGACTTCGACAACGGTGGCTTGCCCGGGACCGAGCCGGGTCCGCGCACGCTGCAGAGCACGGTCGGCCTGGTGTGGCGCGCCCTGTTATTGTGGATGTTCGTGTTGCTGTTGCTGTCGGTTGCGGTCTGGGCCGGCTGACAGCGTCGCATTTGTTCACGTCGTTTTTCAGTCTTCTATAAGATATAATACGCATGACATTTCGTGCGAGCGCCTCACAAGGGCGCCGCGCACAGCCAACTGGCAAGCGCTATCGAAACGAGCTGCATGCATGCGTGACAATCCTGTTCCATCTATATCCCTACCTGAAACTGCCGGCACGTCCAGCCGCGAGTTTTTCATTCTAGGCGTGACCAGCAGCGGCAAGCGGTTTCGGCCCAGCGACTGGGCCGAGCGTCTGTGCGGCGCCATGTCGTGCTTCCGTCCGGCCGGCCATGGCGGCCTGAACGCCCACCTCAAATATTCTCCATACGTTCGCCCGCTGCTGCTGGAGGGGGTCAAATCGGTGGTGGTCAAGGAAGAGTTGCGCCGGATCGAGCCGCTGGCCTATCACTTCGTGCTGGATTTCGCCCGAGATAATGATTTGCAGATCGTTGAGGCGTGCTTGTTGCCAGATGCCGCTGACGATGCCAGTTGATTCGGTCGTGCCGCGCTAACGGCAAGCTGCCGAGCGCCGCCGCTCGGCGCGCGCCCAGTAGCGGACGGTGCTGGAGCGCCCGATTGCTTCCGCTTTGCAAAAAAATGACGAATCGGCATGCCGGCACGCACTTTCGGCAACTCCGCATCGTTACATGAACCAGCGCGATAGCGACGCGGCCGCTGAGTTGCCTGAAAGGCTATAACGGCCGATTTGGATCGTCATTATTTACGGAGCAGTCTTCCCCCGCTGCACTCCGATGGTGCGTGAACTGTGAAAAACGGGCTGACACCTCCTTCACAAATCAGTTACGCTACCCAAAAAATAAAACGGCAAGGTACGACGCATCCGCGCTCTCACGCGGCGTCCGAGGTCTTGCTGTACCCAGGGGGCTCCATGTTGCGCCAATACCGGCTGTATTCCTTGTCATTCGGGGCCTTGCTCGGCTTGCTGTTGGGACTGATCTTGACTGCCATGCTGTTTGTCGCGGCCCGGGGTAGCGAACACGACAAGAACCGGCTCGATTTCGAGCAGCGTGCGGAAGCCCGTATCGAGGCGGTTCGCAGCCGTTTGCAGTGGTCGATCAATGAGCTGCTTTCCGTCAACCGTCTGTTCGTAACTTTCGGCACCGTCAGTCGCGAACAGTTCCATTCGTTTACCCGACCCCTGCTGGAGCGCAACCCGTATATCCAGGCATTCAATTTCCATCGCATCATCTCGCATCAGCAGCGCGCCGCCTTCGAGGCGGGAGTACAGGACTACTTTCCCGGCTTTGCAATTCGCGAACTGGCCGCTGGCAAACTGGTGGCCGCTGCTCGGCGGGCGCAATACCGGCCGGTCGACTATATCGAGCCACTCGAAGGCAACGAGGAAGCACTCGGCTTTGACGCGGCATCCTATTCCTTCCAAAGTGAAGCACTCGAGCGTGCGGTAGTGACCGGCCAGCCGTCCGCCACCGGCCTCCTGAGCCTGATGCAGGAACGGCACGGCCAGTCCGGGTTGATTGTATTGATGCCGGTGTATCGGCGCGGTGCTGCGACCGACTCCGCGCAAGCGCGGCGGCAAGCGCTGATCGGCGACACCGCCGCCGTGTTTCGGATGGCCGATCTGGTGGAACGCGTGCTGGCGGCCGAAGCCGCGCTGGACGCCGGCCATACCCGGGTGTCGCTCTATCTTCAGCAGTCCGAAGCTGCCCGGAAGCTGGCCTACCGTAGCGACGGCATGGAGCTTCCGAATGCATCCGGCTGGCTTGAATCCTTGTTGTATGCGCATCCACAGCCGCTATCGAAATCGTTCGATATTGGCGGCCAATTGTGGAACATGACCGTGGCTGCCGCGCCCGACTCCTTCCGCTCGCTGCGCAGCGATTCGCTGCTGGTGCTGCTGGGCGGTTTGCTAACCAGTGTCCTGGGTTGTTTTTATCTGCAGTCGCTGGTGCGCCGCACGCGCGACATCCAGCGTCTGGTCCGCCGGCGCACCGCCGAATTGCGGCTGGCGAACCGGTATCTGCGACGCGACATTGCCGCTCGTGTGCATGCCGAGCAGGCGCTGCAGCTGCGGCAGCGCGCGATCGAAGCCAGCGCCAATGCGATCGTGATCGTCAGCGCCGAAGCACCCGATTATCCGATCGAGTACGTGAACCCGGCCTTCGAGCGCAACAGCGGCTTTGCCGCGAATGAGATCCTTGGCAGGACCGTTCGTGCGCTGCGGTGCGACGAGCGAGACCAGCAGGCGATTGCCGAGATTCGTGCCGCCCTGCTCGAGCAGCGGGAAGGCAAGGCGGTGTTGCGTAATCTGCGCAAGGATGGCTCGATTTACTGGAGCGAGTTCTACGTCTCGCCGGTATTCGGCCAGAACGCCACGGTCAGTCATTTCGTGCTGGCGCAATACGACATCACGGCCGCCAAGAATTACGAAGCAGAGCTGGAGTTCCAGGCCGGGCACGACCACCTGACCGGGCTGGCCAACCGCAATCTGGTACGCGACCGTCTGCAGCAGGCGATCAGCTATGCCGATAGTTACGGCCATGCGGTGTGGCTGGTGCATGTCGATCTGGACCAGTTCAAGTTCATCAATGACGCGCTCGGTCATCCAGCCGGCGACGCCCTGTTGCGCACGCTGGCCGATCGTCTGAAGCAGGGTTTGCGCAGCGCCGACACCGTGGCGCGCGTCAATGGCGATGAATTTCTCCTGGTTTTCATCGATGACATGGAACAGGAGACCTGCGTGGCCATCATGCAACGCGTCATGCAACTGGTGGCGGTACCGTTGAAGATC
>DATJCV010000319.1:0-5034 GCA_035497775.1 Burkholderiaceae bacterium
GTTATGCTGGAAAAGGCGCCGGTGGCGAACCAGCCGTTCTAGCCGATGTCTCGCGGCAAGTATTGGCCAGCGGCCCAACTTCAAACTTAGGCATTCCGAATGCACGCCACCACGCCATATCAACTGCTCGCCGATGTGGTGCTTGCTCTGCACGTCGCCGTGGTTGTTTTCGTCGTCGGCGGCCTGATCTGCATCATCGCCGGCAATTTGCGTGGCTGGCGCTGGGTCAATGGGTTCGGGTTCAGGATTGCGCACCTGGCTGCGATTGCAGTCGTAGTTGCGGAAGCCTGGTTCGGCGCCGTCTGTCCGCTCACATCGGTCGAAATGTGGCTGCGTGCCAAGGCCCGCGCCACCACTTACGCGGGCAGCTTCATTGAGCACTGGCTGCAGCGCATCTTGTACTACGAGGCGCCTTCCTGGGTTTTCACTCTGGGCTACTCGCTGTTCGGGTTACTCGTCGTCGCGGTGTGGTGGTATTTCCCGCCGCAGCGCAAGCGTTGACGCCGGCGCGCGGAGGTGCGTTGCCGAGGCTGCTGGCATTCGCTGCTTGCGTTGGCACTATCCTCGAATGACCCCCGCAACGCCTGCCTGCACTACAAGGTGTTAGTCGATCGCCGGCGGTCGCGGCCCGCTTTGCCCGCATGTGCTTACGCCGGTTCAACGCTTGCGGCCTGCAGCGTCTGGTCAAACAGACAAAATCCGTTCCTCCCCGTCCGCTTGGCGTGATACATGGCGGTGTCGGCCTGCGATATCAATTGCGAACTGGTGGTGCCGGCGGCGCTGGCGTTGTCATACAGCGCGATGCCGATCGAAGTGCCGAGCGTAACGGTCTTGCCGTCGATATCGAACGGGATGCCGATCGCCGCCAACAGTTGCCGGGCGATGCCAATCGCCGCGCCGCGGGCATCGTCGAGATCGGTCAGCAGGAGCACGAATTCGTCGCCGCCGAAGCGCGCCACGGTATCGGTGCGCCGGCGCCCGTCCAGCAGGCGCGCCGCGATCTGGCGCAGGACGGCGTCGCCGGTTTCATGTCCGAATCGATCGTTGATCGGCTTGAAATCATCGAGATCGCAAAACAGCAGCGCAAAATGCGAGCCGCCGCGCCCGGCATGCGCCAGGGCTTGTTGCAGACGGTCTTCCAGCATGAGGCGGTTGCACAGGCCGGTGAGGGCATCGTGGTGCGCCATGAATCCCAGCCGCGCTTCGCTCGCCTTGAGCGCTTCTTCCTTTTCATTCAGCCGCGCCACCAGATGATTGAATCCGAGCAGCAGGTCGCCGATCTCATCCTTACGTGTGATCGGCAGCGGCGCCAGTTGGCGCTTGCCGTCCGCCATCTCGCGCATCGAGCGCGCCGCCTCGGTCAGCGGCCGCAGCATGCGCGGCAACAGCAACAGCAGGGCCGCGATCACGACCGCCATCATCAACAGCGTGGCCTGCAGGGTGAAGCGGCCCATGGCGGCAATTGGCTGGAACGCTTCCGCGGTCGGGAGGCGGGTGACGACAAACCAACCGGTGCTGGGCACCGTCGCCATGGCCGACAGTTCCTCGACGCCGTCGGCGTTGATGGTGGTGCCGCTGCCGCGGTAGCCGGCCATGGCCCGATCGTGCAGCAGGTTGACGCCGATCGGCGGGGTCGGCCTTAACACCATGGCCGGGTCGCTGGCACCGACGAACAGTTTGTCGGCTGGCGCAACCACCAGGAAGCCGCCGCTGGCGCCCAGGCGGATATTCTGCAGGTCGAGAAAGCCGGGCGCATCGAGCGCGACCACCCCGGTCAACACGGCCACCACGCGGCCGCCGGCGTCGCGCACCGGCAGCGCCATGATCAGGACCGGATCGCCGCTGGCGCGTCCGCGCTGCGGCTTGCTCATTACCGGCGCGTCGGCGCGCAGCGCGGCCTGGAACCACTCGGCTTCCGAATAGCGCAGCGTGTCGCGCCCGGGCACGACCGGATATTCCGCCAGCGCGCCGAAGCCGTCCGGCCGCAGCACCACCAGTCCTTTGTTGAACAACGGATTCAGGCGCTGGCGCTCGGCAATCCAGCTCACCAGTTCCTGCGGCTGCTGCAGCAGCGCAGGCGGCAGCGTGGCCGCCAACGTGGTGAGCAGGGCAAGGCGCTCGAGGATGCCATGATCGATGCCGCGTGCCACATGGGAAGCGATCGACAATTGTTCCGCCGCCACCTGGTCGCGCAGCAGATCCTGGGCGAAGGGCAGCGCGATCAACAGGCGCACGCCGACACCGGCCATGACCAGCAATACACCGAGCGCGATGACGCGGAACTTCAGGCTTTGAAAAATTGTCATGGGGCAATGATACAGAGAATCGCTTCGCTACTCCGTGCCAATCATATGGCCGCGTCAAACCACGCCGAGCCATCCGAGCAGCGCGCCGGCGGCCAGCAGCCACAGCAGGTGGATCTTGGTGCGCCACACCAGGAAGACGGTGACCAGGATCAATCCCCAGCGTGCCAGCTCCGGCTCCGCGGTGCCATTCACGCCAGTCAAGATCCATCCGGTCGCGACGATCAGGGCGACGACGATCGGCGCCATCCCCTGCTTGAAGGCGCGCACCGCGCGCAGGCCGCGGTTGCGATGGCCCCAGTGCGCCGCCAGATAGGTGAGCGTGGTGCTGGGAATCAGGATGCCTGCCATCGAGGCCAGCACACCGAGCAGGGCGGTCCCGAGTCCGCCGGCGTTCAGCCCAACATTCCATCCCAGCAGCGCCACGAACAGTAGATTGGGCCCGGGCGCCGACTGCGCCAGTGCGATCGAGGCGTTGAACTGGGCGTCGGACAGCCAGTGATGCTCGACCACCAGGTAGCGATGCATTTCCGCCACCGTCGTGATCGCGCCGCCGATCGACAGCAGCGACAAGCCGAGGAAATGCAGGAACAGGTCGCTCCAGTCGCCGATTGCGAGCGTGATCTGAAGTGGCGTATTCAAGCCTTGAGCTTCCGGTACGCGATGGCGCAGGCCAGCGATCCAAGGCCGCCCAGTACATACAGCAGCGGCCAATGCAGCAAGGCAATCGCCGTGAAACAGGCCAGCGCGAAGCCGAGGCACAGCCACGGTCCGAGCGGATTGCCTTTCAGCGCGCTGGCCAGCTTCAGCCCGGTGGCGGCCACCAGCCCGGCGGCCACCGCACTCATGCCCTGCAGCGCGCCGGCCACGCCCGGATGCGAGGCGAAACGGGCATACACGAGCGCCAGGACCAGCAACAACAGCAGCGGCGCCGTCAGCATGCCGGCCAATGCCGCCAGCGCCCCGCGTAAACCGAAATGGCGGGCGCCGATCATCAGCGAGATGTTGACCACGTTGGGGCCGGGCATCAGCTGCGCGACCGCCCAGTCTTCCAGGAACTCGTCGCGCGTCAGCCATTTCTTGCGCTCTACCAGTTCCTGCTGGACGATCGGCAGCACGCCGCCGAAGCCTTGCAGGGCCAGCACGGTGAACGACAGGAACAGGTCGAGTGGCGACTTGGGGCGCGGCCGCTCTTGCGGCGGTTCGAATGGGGCGATCGGCATGCGGTGATTCTTAGGCAAGGAATGTTGTGTGGAACGTCACGAATCGATCGGGCATTTCACCCCGATTCGATCTGAAAAGCGCAGCGGACCGCAAGGAAATGGGCGGTAACTTGCAGGCCGTATTGTCTAGGAAAAAGACCAAAAAAACCAAGCTTCTTTCATCAGATCAATTATTGGATATTTACTAAGTGATGGACTTCCCCCGATAAGACGGACACTTTCGATAGGTATGATTCGACTGTCGGAAGTAATCATTGGAACGACGGCGGTTTACAGAAGAATTCAAGCGCGAGGCCGTAAAGCTCGCCAGGCAACCAGGGGCTAGCAAGACGGGAATTGCAAAAGACCTGGGCATCAGTGCCAACATGCTTGCACGTTGGGCAAGGGAGCAGGAAGGCAAGTCTGCGCAGGTAATTCGCGGCAAGGGCGAATCCCTATCGGCGGAAAAATTCGAGCGCATGCGGCGTGAGCTGGCCAAGGTCAAGACAGAGCGAGATATCTTAAAAAAAGTGCTGGCCTACTTTGCAAAGCTGCTGACACTCATTCGGGAAAGCTGGTCTTTCGCGCGAGTGGATTCAATGACTGCTCTGTCGGGACGTAGGGCAATGGTTGCAGCCATAGATGCAGCCCATTTCCAAATGAGCAAATGCATTGGGCGCAGGCTAAACCACCGTGTCGGTCTGGCACGTTGTTGATGTGCCCATGCTCTGAGTTAGCTGATTGCAGTGAACGGCTTGGGCCAATTCGATTTGGTTGCGTCCAGCGGCTTTGCCACGGTAAAGGGCGGCATCGGCTTGTCGCATGGCGTCCTCCAAGGCGTGTGCATTCGCGAAGCTGTGTGAAACCCCAATCGTGATCGTGCAATGCAGCGGATGGTCGGAGCCAGTGATCTTGATTGCTTGATTTTCGATGGCTGCACGTAAGCGCTCAGCCAAGTGCATGACTCCCAAAGTGTCGGTGTCCAGGCAGATGGCGACAAACTCTTCTCCACCAATACGGCCTGCCAAGTCGCCACTGCGCACAGTGGTACGGAGTACCTCCGCCACATGGCACAGGACGGCATCCCCGATTTGGTGGCCATAGGTATCGTTGATACGTTTAAAGTGGTCAACATCGAAAATCAGCAAGTACGCAGGCACTGCCTTGCGGGAGTTGAAGTACAGTTGTAGCGCTTCTGTGAGTCCGCGGCGGTTGAGCAACTGTGTCATGGGGTCACGCGCAGCGATGTTGCGCAGGTCATCGGTCAAGCGGCGCAGTACCAGCCAGACGATCGATGGCGGCAACACCGTGGCCAGGAATGACATATAGATGTAGAACGCCAACTGAAAATTGCCGTCCATCTGCAGTGCATCCAAACCGCCATCCAGAAGTTTCATGAACTTGAGTGCGTTGAGTACGCAGATGCCGCTGATCAGGGCTGCAAAAAATATCATCTCTCCATACAAATCTTTGGCAAATGTGCGCAAGCCATAGATCACGGTGATGGTCATGATCAAGAACAGTAGTGC
>DATJCV010000320.1:0-6183 GCA_035497775.1 Burkholderiaceae bacterium
GGCCTGATCGACTCCGATTACCAGGGCCAGTTGATGGTATCGACCTGGAATCGTGGCCAGACGGCGTTTACGCTGGAACCGATGGAGCGCCTGGCGCAATTGGTCATCGTGCCGATCCTGCAAGTCGGCTTCAACGTGGTAGATGATTTTGACAGTAGCGCGCGCGGTACCGGCGGCTTTGGCAGCACCGGTACCCGCTGATGAGGAGAGCAACATGAGGGCGATGCGCCAAACCAGGAATTGCGGAGCGAAGCCGAGCCAGAGCCGGCGCGCCGGGCGTTACGGAGCCCTGCTGTGCGCCGCGTTGCTAACGGCGTGCGCGACGCAAGCACCGCTGGCGCCGTCACCCGCGCCGGGGATCAGCGCCGCGCCGGCTGCGGTCGATAGCGCACAGCAGAAAGAACTGCGCGCGCTGGTGGCGCTGCAGGACCGACTGTATAACGTCGCTGCCCCGCTCCTGGTGGAGAACGCCGCGCTGTGCAAGAACAATGCGCGCAAGCTGTTCGGCTTCACCGCTAAAACCAAGTATTCCTACTCCAGCGAATTTGTCGCCGCCGCGCAAAGCGTGCTGCGACTCGAAGACCGGCTCCAGATCACCGGCCTGCTGCCCGGCAGTGGCGCCATAAAGGCCGGCGTGCGGCGCGGCGACATCCTGCTGGCCGTGGATGGCCAGCCGATGCCGCAGGGGCCAAACGCCGAGCGCGACGCCGCCACCTTGCTCGGACCCATCGTCGCGACCCGCAGCAGCGTCAACCTGACCCTGCTGCGCAACGGCTCCAACCTCACCCTGAACGTACCGCTGACGTTGGCATGCGCGTTCGGCGTCGAACTCGGCAATAGCGATAACGTCAACAGCTATGCCGATGGCCGGCGCATCCTGGTGACGCGCGGCATGATGAATTTCACGCAATCGGACCAGGAACTGGCCTATCTGCTGGCCAAGGAAATGGCACACAACGCGCTGGCCCACGCGCACCGACAGAAAATGAGCGCGACCATCAGCGGCATTATCGACAACCTGATCCTGATTCACCCCGACATGTCCTCGATGGGGGGCAGCGCCGGCATCAAGGCCTACAGCGCGGAGCAAGACGCCAGCGCCCAGTCATTGGCCTTATACATGGCGGCGCGCGCCGGCTACAGCATCGATCAGGCGGCCAGCTTCTGGAGCCGGTTGGGGACGCGCTACCCGCCGACGGTGGCGAACGGCTATACCGCGATTCATCCCTCCACCGGCAGCCAGTTGACGACGATAGAAAAAACGGTGGCCGAAATCAAAGCCAAACAAGCGGCCGGCAAGCCGCTGGCGCCGTGAGCCGCGGCCGCGATATGCGGGCCCCGATCCGCCTCCTCACGCACGGGCAACATGGAGTATGTTGACAAATTTCATATTTCATAAGCGGAATAGGCGTTCTTAGCCTGGAGTATCTGATTTCATCAGCGAAAAAAAGCCCGAAGCGCAAGCGTTCGGGCTTTTTGCTGAAGCGGCTTTATTCCACTTCGACCGTTTCCTCCGGTGCCGCGGGTGGCGCAGCGTCCTTTTCCGGAAAGTCCAGCTGAACCTGGTCTTTTTCGTCCAGGTCCACGGTCACCCGGCCGCCGTTGACCAGTCGGCCGAACAGCAGTTCGTCGGCCAGCGCCTTGCGGATCATGTCCTGAATCAGGCGTGCCATCGGCCGTGCGCCCATGGTCGGATCGAAGCCTTTCCGGGCCAGGAAGCGACGCAGATTTTCGGTGAAGATCGCCTCGACTTTTTTCTCGTGCAGTTGCTCTTCCAGCTGCATCAGGAACTTGTCGACCACGCGCAAGATGATTTCCTCGTCGAGCGCCTTGAAGCTGATGATGGAATCGAGGCGGTTGCGGAATTCCGGCGTGAACATGCGCTTGATGTCGGCCATTTCATCGCCGGCTTCCTTCTTGTCGGTGAAGCCGATCGAGCGTTTCTGCAGGCTTTCAGCACCCGCGTTGGTGGTCATGATGATGATCACATTGCGGAAATCCGCCTTGCGGCCGTTGTTGTCGGTCAGCGTGCCGTGGTCCATCACCTGCAGCAGGATGTTGAAGATGTCCGGATGGGCTTTTTCGATTTCATCCAGCAGCAGCACCGCGTGCGGCTTCTTGGTGATCGCTTCGGTCAGCAAACCGCCCTGGTCGAAGCCGACGTAGCCCGGCGGCGCACCGATCAGGCGGGAAACCGCATGGCGCTCCATGTATTCCGACATGTCGAAACGGATCAGCTCGATGCCGAGTATAAAGGCCAGCTGTTTCGCCACCTCGGTCTTGCCGACCCCGGTCGGACCCGAGAACAGGAAGGAGCCGATCGGCTTGTCGGTCTTGCCGAGGCCAGCGCGCGCCATCTTGATCGCCGAGGCCAACGCCTCGATCGCCGGCTCCTGCCCGAACACCACGTTCTTCAAGTCGCGGTCGATGGTCTGCAGCTTGCTGCGATCGTCCTGGTTGACCGATTGCGGCGGGATGCGCGCGATTTTCGAGATGATGTCCTCGATCTCGGCCTTGCCGATGGTTTTTTTCTGCTTCGACTTCGGCAGCACACGTTGTGCAGCGCCCGCTTCGTCGATGACGTCGATCGCCTTGTCCGGCAAGTGGCGGTCATTGATGAAGCGTGCCGCCAGCTCGGCCGCCGTACTGAGCGCCAGCGCCGAATATTTGATGCCGTGATGCTCCTCGAAACGCGACTTCAGGCCGCGCAGGATCTGCACCGTCTGTTCCACGCTGGGCTCGGTGACGTCGATTTTCTGGAAGCGACGTGCCAGCGCGTGGTCCTTTTCGAACACGCCACGAAACTCGGTATAGGTGGTCGCACCGATGCATTTCAGCTGGCCGCTGGAAAGGGCCGGCTTCAACAGATTGGATGCATCCAGCGTACCGCCCGAGGCCGAACCGGCACCGATAATCGTGTGGATTTCGTCAATGAACAGGATGCCGTGCGGGCTATCCTTCAGTTGCTTCAGCACCGCTTTCAGACGCTGCTCGAAATCGCCGCGGTATTTGGTACCAGCCAGCAGCGCCCCCATGTCGAGCGAATAGACGATCGCGTCCTGCAGTATTTCGGGTACGTCTTTTTGCGTGATCCGCCACGCCAAGCCTTCGGCGATCGCCGTCTTGCCGACGCCGGCTTCGCCGACCAGCAAGGGATTGTTCTTGCGTCGCCTGCACAAGGTCTGAATCACCCGCTCGACCTCGGTTTCACGCCCTATCAGCGGATCGATCTTGCCCTCGGCGGCCAGGCGGTTCAGGTTTTGCGTGAATTGTTCCAGCGGACTTTCCTTTTGCTGCCCCTCGGCCGCCACTTCCTCCGCTCCTTCCACCGATTTTTGCCCATCGGACTGCTGGTCTTTGCGCACCCCATGTGAAATGAAGTTGACCACATCCAAGCGCGTTACGCCCTGCTGATGCAGGTAATACACCGCATGCGAATCCTTTTCGCCAAAGATCGCCACCAGCACGTTGGCGCCGGTCACTTCCTTCTTGCCGTTCGAAGCAGATTGCACGTGCATGATGGCGCGCTGGATCACCCGTTGAAAACCCAGCGTAGGCTGGGTGTCAACCTCGTTGGCGCCGGCCACGGTAGGCGTGTTGTCGGCGACGAAATTGGACAGAGCCTTGCGCAGATCGTCAATATTGACCGCGCAGGCGCGCAACACTTCCGCGGCCGAAGGATTATCCAGCAACGCTAGCAGCAAGTGCTCGACGGTAATGAATTCGTGGCGCGATTGCCGGGCTTCGACAAAGGCCATATGCAAACTAACTTCCAGTTCTTGCGCGATCATGCTTCCTCCATCACGCATTGCAGGGGATGCCCTGCATTCCGAGCGTGAGTCAAGACAAGTTTAACTTTGGTGGAGGCGATATCTTTTGGATACACCCCACACATACCCTTTCCGTCACGGTGCACTTTAAGCATAATTTGCGTCGCGGCTTCACGATCCTTGTTAAAGTATTCCTGAATGATGGTCACGACAAACTCCATGGGAGTGTAATCGTCATTCAACAACAGAACTTGATACATGGGAGGCGGTGCAAGCTTTTTCTCCTGCCGCGTCAGGACGGTATCTGTCTCTTGCCTGGTTGCCATGCGTTTTCTGCTTTAAAACCATTCAATATCCACGCCATCCGGTATCGGATGACGCGCTCGTTGATTGATACTACGCGTTTTCCCATTGATGTGCAGATGATGCTCGAAACGGTCAAAATCAAGGCTTGAATCAAGACCTGAATCAAGGTCTGGACAGAAGTGTCCTTTTTGACAAAGAAAGTTGCTTGACTTTTGAAATTTTAGCGCAAACAATGGCCACGTATTGATAGATGACGAGTTGGCTACTATCAGTAAAGAGAGCACATTGTTGTAAGAAGTCCCGTTACGTGAGGCTTTTTGCTTCTGCGGCTCGTGTGATTAGTTCTTATTTGAAAGACGTTTATGGCAACAGGTACCGTCAAATGGTTCAACGACTCGAAAGGTTTCGGCTTTATTACTCCGGATGATGGCGGTGAGGATTTGTTTGCACACTTTTCCGCAATCCAAATGAACGGCTTCAAGACCCTCAAAGAAGGCCAGAAAGTCCAGTTCGAAGTCACGCAAGGCCCCAAAGGCAAGCAAGCTTCCAACATTCAAGCTCCTTGATCGTCTAGATTAAGGAGATTAAAAAGCCCCGCGATGCGGGGCTTTTTTATTGCGCTTCTTCAACAGGCGTCGGACCGGCTTTCCAGCCCGACGCTTTACTTGTGCCGCTGGGAAATTTCTACATATTGGCGATCATGACGTCGCCGAAGCCAGAGCACGAAACCTGGGTTGCGCCCTCCATCAGGCGGGCGAAATCGTAGGTCACTTTTTTCGACGAAATCGAAGTCTGCATCGATTCAATGATCAGGTCGGCCGCTTCGGTCCAGCCCATATGGCGCAACATCATTTCGGCAGACAGGATCAGCGAGCCCGGATTCACGTAATCCTTGCCGGCGTATTTCGGCGCTGTACCGTGGGTCGCCTCGAACATCGCGATCGAATCGGACAGGTTGGCGCCGGGAGCGATGCCGATGCCGCCGACCTGGGCCGCCAGCGCGTCGGAAATATAGTCGCCGTTCAGGTTCAGGGTCGCGATCACGCTGTATTCATTCGGCCGCAGCAGAATTTGCTGCAGGAAGGCATCCGCGATCGAATCCTTGACAATGATTTCATTGCCGGTTTTCGGGTTCTTGAACTTGCACCATGGGCCGCCATCGACCAACTCGGCGCCGAATTCCTTTTGCGCCAGCGCATAGGCCCAGTCGCGAAAGCCACCTTCGGTGTACTTCATGATGTTGCCCTTGTGCACGATCGTCACCGAGGGCTTGTCGTTGTCGATCGCGTACTGGATCGCCTTGCGCATCAGCCGTTCGGTGCCCTGGCGCGACACCGGCTTGACGCCGATGCCGGAGGTTTCCGGGAAGCGGATTTTGCTGACGCCCATTTCCTTGATCAGGAAATCGATCAGCTTCTTGGCTCCTTCCGAGCCTTCCTGCCACTCGATGCCGGCGTAGATATCTTCCGAGTTTTCACGGAAGATCACCATGTCGGTCTTTTCCGGCTCGCGCACCGGCGACGGCACGCCCTTGAAATACCGCACCGGACGCAGACAGACATACAGATCGAGCTGCTGGCGCAAGGCCACGTTCAGCGAACGGATGCCACCGCCGACCGGCGTCGTCAACGGCCCCTTGATCGACACCACATAGTCTTTCAGCGCGTCCAGGGTTTCCTGCGGCAGCCAGACATCCGGGCCATACACCTTGGTCGATTTCTCGCCGGCGTAGATTTCCATCCAGCTGATCTTGCGCTTGCCGCCGTAAGCCTTGGCGACTGCGGCATCCACCACCTTGATCATCACCGGGCTGATATCCACTCCGGTGCCGTCTCCCTCGATGTAAGGCAATACCGGATTGTCTGGTACATTCAATGAAAAATCGGTATTGACGGTAATTTTCTTGCCTTCAACAGGCACCTTGATATGTTGATACATCGTTGTCTCTCCAGAGAAGCGGCAAAAAGGTGATGAGGATGTCGGCGATGTGCTGACGATATTTCAGATTTCTTGAAACATTCAATCTTATATAAGACATAAGACCAGAATTTCATATTATGCACTAGTATTTTACTGTGCGCCATGTTTTTAGATGACCCCCGGCATG
>DATJCV010000321.1:0-1829 GCA_035497775.1 Burkholderiaceae bacterium
GCGAGAAGAACGCTGCCAGCGCATCACTGCAGCCAATCCGCCGCCTTCGGTTCGGCGGCGCCGTCGACCTGGGCGCCGGTGACCGGGTCGCGCCCGAGCGCACTCAATCCGCGCGCCAAGCCGTCCTCGCCTTGCGGCGTCACGCCGTCCGGCCCGGACCAACCGGCGTTGTCCGGGTTGGCATCGGCCGCATCAGCCGCCACCTGCTCGGGTGGATCGATCCATTCTTCCGGCATGGTTTCCAGCGGCACGGGTGCCGCTTTCGGCGGCGCTGCAAAGCGCGCCTTGGCGTCGATCAGCTTGCCGTTCAGCGCGCCACGGAAAAAATCGCCGACCACCAGGCCAGCGTTGTGCCCGCCCTGGCCCCAATAATTGCTGCGCATCGTGATGCGCGCATCATTGAATCCGACCCACGAGCCGGCTACCAGGTTCGGGTGCATCAGGATGAACCAGCCATCGGTATTGTTTTGCGTGGTGCCGGTCTTGCCGGCGAGGTCAGCCTGCAAACCGAAGCGCGCGCGCACCGCGCTGCCAGTGCCCAGGCTGATCACACCGCGCATGATGTCGGTCAGCTCGATCGCCGCCGGCGCGCTCATCGCACGCTGCGGCGGGCTGGAAAATTGCTCCAGCACACGGCCCTTGCGGTCAGTGATACTGCGGATGAATACCGGCTGCCGGTACTGACCCTGGTCGGCCAGCGTCGCATAGGCAGACACCATTTCCAGCAAGGTCACCGGGCTGGTACCAAGCACCAGCGACGGCACCGATTCCAATTTGCTGCGGTTGACGCCAAGCGCGCGCGCCAGGTTGATGATGGCGGGCAGGCCGACATCCTGCATCACCTGCGCGGTGATCGTGTTCTTCGAGTAGATCAGCCCCTGGCGCAGGCTCATCGGGCCGCCGGTCGAACCCGACATGTCGGTCGGCTGCCATACCGTGCCGTCGGCGGCGACGATCTTCAACGGTGCATCCTGGTAAGTCCGCTCGGGGCCGAAGCCCTTTTCCAGCGCGGCGCCGTAGACGATCGGCTTGAAGGTCGAACCGGGCTGGCGCTCGGCCTGCGCCACGTGATCGAACTGGTCGCGCTGGAAGTCGCGGCTGCCGACCCAGGCGCGGATCTCGCCGCTGGCCGGATCGAGCGCGACGAAACCGGTTTCGAGCCGGGTCTTGGCCGCGTGCAGGCGCGCGATGAAGTTGCGGTCGGCCTTCAGCGCCGCCAGCGCCTGCGGCTCGCTCTGCCCGCCTTCCAGCGCTTTTTTGTATTCCGGCGTATCACGAATGAAGGCATCGGCCAGCTCCGGGTACGCTTTCCAGAAATACTTGAACGGCTCTATCCGCTGCCGCATTTGCGCATAGGTGGCCGGCGAGCCGGAAATCAGGCCGGCCGAACTCACGCCCCATTCGACATCGGCGATGTTTTGCAGCGCCGCCAGTTGCCGCGTTACGGCCTGCGTCGCCGCCTCCTGCAAGGATGAGTCGAGCGTGGTCTGCACCGTCAAGCCGTCGGCGTACAGGTCGTAGTCGTTGCGGTCGGCCCAATCGATCAGCCATTTGCGGGTCCAGGCGACGAAATGGCCGGCGGCCCCGCCCGGACCTACCTGGCGGCTGAAGTGCACCCGCAACGGCTTGCGCTGCAATTTCTTGAATTCGGCCTCCGTCAGCTTGCCGCGCTTGACCATCTGCGCCAGCACCACGTTGCGCCGCTTGACCGAGCGTTCCGGGTTGCTCACCGGGTTGTAGTACGAGGTGCCTTTCAGCATGCCGACCAGGGTTGCGCTTTCCAGCAAGTTCAGCTCCGCGGCCGACTTGTCGAAATAGGTGCGCGCGGC
>DATJCV010000322.1:0-4160 GCA_035497775.1 Burkholderiaceae bacterium
GATCGAGAAATATCTGCGGCGCGGCGATTTCCTGCTGCGCTACGACGAGGAAGACGATTTCGGCCGCCCCGAAACCGCGTTCCTGGTCTGCACGCTGTGGTGGATCCAGGCACTGGCGCAGATCGGCGACACCGACCGCGCGCGCGCCTTGTTTGAAGGCGTCCTGGCGCGCCGCAACCACCTGGGCCTGTTGGCCGAAGACGTGGTGCCGGATACCGGCGAGCAATGGGGCAATTTCCCGCAGACCTACAGCATGGTCGGCTTGCTGCAATGCGCGGCCCGGCTCAGCATTGCCTGGGATGAGGCGTATTGAATCGGGCTCTGCCGCCGGGCGCCGGGAAGGCGGCGGCGCAGTCGGCAATGGATATATCCGGTGCAACCCTTGCGATTCCGATACTCCATCGACTGGCCGCCGTATGCGGGTATGGACACTATATTTTTTTAATATACCCGACGATGTTGCTGCATTGGCGGCTTGCGGCAGGCCGGCACGGTGCCGCAACCGAACACTACTGGCTTGGCCGGAAGACATCGCGGCGCTGGCATCCAGATCATGAAAGGAATCGATAAGGTGGGGTATATTGCACAAACCGTTATTTCTACTTCGGATATCGACATGTCAATTAGGAGTATCTGTAATCCGGCGGCATCCCCGACAACATTGCAGACTGCCCGCGTGCCGGCCCGGGCCAACCGGACATGAGCCCGTCCTACATCGGCGCGCTCGACATCGGCGGCACCAAGCTCGCCGCCAGCATCGCCAACGCCGGCGGTCCGCTGGCGCGGGTGACGCAGGCGACGCAAAAAACCGGCTCCGAACGGGCGATACCGGAACAGGCGCTGGCGCTATTGGATACGGCCTGCCGCCAGGCGGGCGTGGCGCCAAGCGCGGTACGGCACGTGGGCGTCGCCTCCTGCGGCCCCTTCGCCCGCACCGAGCATGGCCTGGCCGTGGTGGCGCCCAACCTGTGCGGCGGCAGCGGCGCGCTCGACGTGCCGAACGACTGGCAGTCGATTCCGCTGGAGCAGGTCTTGCGCGAGCAGTTCAGCACGGTGGTGATTGAAAACGACGGCACCTCGGCCCTGATCGGCGAACGCACGTTCGGCGCGCTGCAGGACGAGCCGGACTGCGCCTACGTGACCTGGAGTACCGGCATCGGCTTCGGCCTGTGCGTCGATGGCCACGTGCTGCGCGGCAAGCGCGGCAACGCCGGCCATGCCGGCCATATGCTGCTGGCGGAACAGTCGGATGCGCTGTGCGGCTGCGGCAACCGCGGCGACCTGGAAGCGCTGGCTGGCGGCCACAACCTGGGGCGGCGCTGCGGCAAGCCGGTACGCGAGCTGTTCGCCGGCGCGGCCCACGGCGATGCCGCCGATCTGGCGCTGGTCACCGAGGCGGCGCGCCACTTCGGTCGCGCGCTGTACAACCTGGTGGCGATACTCGATCTGCGCCGCATCGTGGTCGGCGGCGGCATCTGGAGCCACCACGCCGCCTGGCTGGCGCCGCTGGTGCAAGCGGAAATCGACAGCCGTTTCCCGCTGCTGACGCAGGGCGTTTCAGTACAGTCGGCGGCGCTCGGGACGCTTGTGACGGACCTGGGCGCCCTGTGCCTGGTGATGCCGGCGGAGTGGCTGCCGGCTTGGCGGCAAACCCAACCGTGGCGCGCGCTGCAGGAATAAGCCGACCGTTCCCGCCGATCAGTCTTCGGCCACCGGCAGGCGGATCGTGTATTGGCCGGCCTTGTCGTCGCGCACCAGCGTCAGCAGGTGGCGTTTTTGCGCATCTTCCACCAGCTCGCGGAACGAGCGGTAGCCGTAGCTGGATTCGGTGAACCCGGGCCGGCGCCGCTGCATGGTCGGCTTCATCATCGAATACCAGATTTTTTCCTCGCCGCGCTCGGCGATCAGCGCCTCGACGGTTTCGACCAGGAAATCGAGGGCATCCTGATGCTGGCTTTCCGGCGGCTGGTTTTCCGGCGGTTCGCTCTCGGCTTTGGCACCGGTTTTTTTGGCGGCCGGCTTTTTGGCGGCGGCCTTGGCCGGCGCTTTCCTTTCGGCGCGCTTCTTCTTCGCTTCCTGCTCGCGCACCAAGTCGTCGTAGAAGATGAATTCGTCGCAATTCGCCGCCAGCAGGTCGGAGGTGGAATCCTTGACGCCGATGCCGATCACGTACTTGTTGTTCTCGCGCAGCTTGGAGACCAGCGGCGAAAAGTCCGAGTCGCCGCTGATGATGACGAAGGCATCCACGTGCGCCTTGGTGTAGCAGAGGTCGAGCGCGTCGACCACCATGCGGATATCGGCCGAATTCTTGCCGGACTGGCGCAGATGCGGAATCTCGATCAGTTCGAACGCGGCTTCATGCATCGTGCTCTTGAAATCCTTGTAGCGCTCCCAGTCGCAATACGCTTTCTTGACCACGATGCTGCCTTTCAGCAGCAGCCGCTCCAGCACCTTGCGGATATCGAATTGTGCATAGCGGGCGTCGCGCACGCCGAGCGCGATGTTTTCGAAGTCGCAAAACAGCGCCATGTTGGTGAAATCGGATTGACTCATATTTTTTTCCTGTTGTCGGCGTTGGGCGGCGCGGGGCACGCCGGTACTGCATCAAATTCCCATGCGGGCGAGGATGTCGGCCAGTTCACGCAATGCCGGCTCCATGTGCGGGTGGCGCACCGCGAATTTGGCCCCGAGGGCTTGCGCCTGCTGCAACAGGCGGCTCTGCTCCGGCGCTGTCGCGGCCGTGTGCTCGCCTGCCAGCAAGGCCTGGATATCGTTCTCCAGCGTCTGCAGCAGCGCCCGCAGCTCGGGGTCGGCGTCGGCGGTTGTTGCCAGCCGCTCGTGCAGATTCTGCAGCGACTGCTTCAGGTTGTCGGTGGTCATGATGGGCCTTTCTGTCCATGAGTGAGCCGTGGCTTGCCGGGCCGTCGGCGGTGGCCGGCTGGCCATCATCACAGTTTAGCAGCGCCGCCCTGGCTTGCGGCCGCGGCTGGCGGCTGCTTGGTAGCCACCTGGTGGCCGCCATTCATCGCCGTCTGCTGCGTTTCACCACCTGCCGACCGCGTTTCGTCGCACGGCGCTTGGCGGCGCCCGCCGCCGGCGGCAGCATGAGTGCCAATTCCCGGCCCACACCGGAGTGCCGGAATACTTTTCGACTGGAGGCATCATGCTGCGACAAATCATCCTGAATACGCCGCTGTGGGTCTGGGCGCTCTTGGCATTCCTGATCTACCGCGGCCTCTTGGCCAGCACCGACCGCAGCGTCGCGCTGCGCAAGACCCTGATCATGCCGCTGGTGATGCTGGTGCTGTCGGTCCAGAGCACGGTGGCGGCGTTCGGCCTGAGTGCCGCCACGGCACCGCTCTGGCTACTGTGCTTTGCCATCGGCGCCGCTGCTGCCTGGCTGCTGTTCGACCGCAACAGCATGGCGGCCCAGCCGCAGCACGGCAGCGTCGTCCTGTATGGCAGCTGGCAGCCGATGCTGCTGATGATGGGGATCTTCCTGACCAAGTATGCAGTCGGCGTGCTGCTGGCGCTGCAGCCGGCCTACGCGCAGCAGATGCCGTTCGTGGCCGGCGTCTGTGCCTTGTATGGGTCGTTCAGCGGGATTTTCATCGGCCGGATGGCGCGCATCCTGCTCGCCTATCGCCAGGCCCAGGCCGGGACGCCGGGCAGCACCGTGGCGCTTGGCCTTCAGTAGTGCGGCGGGCGCTCGTCCGGCAAGCGGCGTTCGCTGCCGTCGTCGCTGCGATTGCCGACGTGCGCGGCGAGCGCCGCGCACAGCGCCTGCAGTTCATCGATCTTTTTTTGCTGCGAATACACCATCTGGTTCAGGGTTTCCAGCAAGTCTTCCTGCCGCGTCAGCTTGATTTCAATTTCGACCAGCCGTTCTTCCATCATCTTCTGCATCCTCTTGCCGCCCATCGCGGCGCTGGCCGCAAGGCGAAAAAATGGGGCTGCTGCCCCATTCGACTGCCGGCCCGGGCACCTGGTATCGGCGCGAGTCCGGCGCCGGCCATCATAACGCAGCTTTTCCAGCCGCGGAGCGCGGACGGCCCGACTACGCCAGCGGGGCCGGCAGCAGCTGACCGCAGCTGATGCAAAAGCGCGCACCCGGCTTGTTCGGCGTGTGACAATAGCTGCAGACGACAGTCGGTTCGGCC
>DATJCV010000323.1:0-15318 GCA_035497775.1 Burkholderiaceae bacterium
CAAGGACAACACCGGCTACGATCTGCGTGACCTGTACATCGGCGCCGAAGTCACGCTAGGCATCAGCACGGCGGCGGTACTCAAGCTGTTCCCGCAACCGAAGGCGCGCATGACCGCGCTCGCGGCCTTGCACAGCGCCGACGATGCGCTGCAGCTCCTGACCCTGGCGCAAGCGCAATGCGGCGCCACCCTGACGGGCTTCGAACTGATGTCGGATTTGTGCCTGCAACTGGTGGCCAAGCACTTCCCGCAAATCCGCCAGCCGTTCGCCCAAAGCCATCCGCAATATGTGCTGCTGGAACTGTCCGACAGCGAATCCGAAGAGCACGCCAACGCGATGCTGGAAAACGTCATCACGCAAGCGCTGGAACAGGGCATCATCGAGGACGCAGTGGTCGCCGTCTCGATCGCACAATCGCAGGCGCTGTGGCATCTGCGCGAACATATTCCGCTGGCGCAAGCGGAAGAAGGCAAGAACATCAAGCACGACATTTCGGTGCCGATTTCGCGCATCGGCGAATTCATCCGCGAAACCGACGCGCTGCTGCAGCAGAGCTTCCCGCAAGTGCGCATGGTGACCTTCGGCCATCTCGGCGACGGCAACCTGCATTACAACGTATCGCCGGCGGAAAATACGCCGGGCGACGCCCTGATCGCGCAACAGGCCGCGATCAACCGGGTGGTGTATGACAGCGTCGACCGCTTCGGCGGCTCGATTTCAGCCGAACATGGCGTCGGCGCGCTGAAACGCGAGGAAATTCGCCATTTCAAATCCGCCGTCGAGATTGGCCTGATGCAAACCATCAAGCGCGCGCTCGATCCGTTGAACCTGATGAATCCGGGAAAAATCGTTTAAGCCCTCAAGGAGTTCGCGATGCCAAGACTGCTGCTGATCTCGCTGCTGTTGTCACTATGCCCGCCAGCCCTGGCAATTTACAAATGCGAGAACGGCGGCAAGATTGCCTACAGCGATACACCCTGTCCGGATGGCACGCTGATCAAGGCAGCGAGCGGCGCACCATCGCCGGACGACTCCCGCCAAGGACAAAATCGACTCGCACAGCAGAAAGCCGAAGCCCAGCGTCTCGAGAAGGAACGCCATAAGCGTGAGGCGATAGAGGAAAAACAACAGCAGCAGAACGCCCGCGCCTTGGCCGCCAGGCAAAAGAAATGCGCAGCATCGGCGTTGCGCGTCCAATGGGCTCAGGACGACGCCAGGCAAGCAGCCGGAAAGGCGGCACCCAAAGCAACCCAAAAAGCGCGCCGGGCAGCCGAAAAACACGAGTTGGAATGCGGAAAATAGAAAGGATGGAAGCTGGCCTGCCCAACAGGAATCGAACCTGTGACCCCAAGCTTAGAAGGCTTGTGCTCTATCCAACTGAGCTATGGGCAGTTCGTCGATATGAATCACGAGCAACAACTCGACTCATCCGGCAGAAATGAAAAACGGGCTGTCAGCGACAGCCCGTTTTAAAGTGGTCGGAGTACAAGGATTCGAACCTTGGACCCCCTGGTCCCAAACCAGGTGCGCTACCGGGCTGCGCCACACTCCGAGAGCAAGCATCATACCCGGCTAATCGGCCGCGGTCAATGTATTGCTCCGCTTGCCGTCAAATGTGGCGGCGTTTATTGCCAGCAGGTGCCGAGGGAAAATGCTGCAATATCCCTGCCGTCAATTCGCGATGCAGGCGCTCACCTGGTCGGCAATTCGGCGCGCCATCAGCTGCGCGGTTTCCGCATCCTGCGCTTCCACCATGACGCGAATCAGCGGTTCGGTACCGGAGGCGCGGATCAGCACGCGGCCAGTGTCGCCCAGCTCCCGTTCAGCCCGCTCCTTTTCGGCCAACAACGCCGCGTTGCGTTGCCAGTCAAAGCCGGGAGCGACCCGGACGTTGATCAGGGTTTGGGGGTACAACAGCATGTCTTCAGTGCATTGCTCCAGACTCTTGCCGGCGCGCTTCAATGCCGACAAGACTTGTAATGCGGAGATGATTCCGTCGCCGGTAGTGTGCTTGTCGAGGCACAACAAATGACCGGAGCCTTCGCCACCCAATACCCATCCTTGCTGCTGCAGCAACTCCAGCACGTAGCGATCGCCCACCTTGGCGCGCGCAAATTCGACTTTCATGCGACGCAATGCGACTTCCAGTGCCATGTTGGTCATCAAGGTGCCGACCACGCCGCGTACCGGCGCACTGGCCACACGATCCTTGACCAGCACGTACAGCAGCTCGTCACCATTGTAGATTCGGCCATTGGCATCGACCATCACCAAGCGGTCGGCATCGCCATCCAAGGCGATGCCAAGGTCCGCATGGTTGGCCCGGACCGCGAGTGCCAATGCATCCGGCGCAGTAGCACCAAAGCCGTCGTTGATATTCTGGCCATTCGGCTGGTTGCCGATGACGATGACTTCCGCCCCCAGCTCGTGGAATACGTGCGGCGCGATGTGATAGGCGGCGCCGTGCGCGCAATCCACGACGATGGTCAAGCCACGCAGATCGAGTTCGGTTGGAAAGGTGCTCTTGCAGAACTCGATATAACGCCCGGCAGCATCGTCCAGGCGCCGTGCCTTACCCAGCTTGTCCGACGTCACGCACGTCATCGGCTGCTCCAGTTCCGCTTCGATCGCGCTCTCCACCGCGTCCGGCAGCTTGTTGCCCTGCGCGGAAAAAAACTTGATGCCATTGTCGTCGTAGGGATTATGCGACGCGGAAATGACGACGCCGGCCGACAGCCGCAACGCCCGCGTCAGATAGGCAACCGCTGGCGTCGGCATCGGACCGGCCAGCATCACATCCATCCCTGCCGCGGCCAGCCCGGCCTGCAATGCGGCTTCCAGCATGTAGCCGGAAATCCGCGTGTCCTTGCCGATCAGTACCGTCGGTCGGGCGTTCACGGCTTCCGCCTGCGCCAGCACCTTGCCGGCAGCGTAACCAAGCTTCATCACGAAATCGGGTGTGATCGGCATGGCACCGACTCGACCGCGTATGCCATCCGTACCAAAATATTTGCGCGCCATTTTTTTCCTGGATTGTTCTTGTTCGCTCTTGCTCTTGTTCACTGGCTTGCCGCGTGCCAGACTTTCAGCGCATCGACCGTTTCCGCGACGTCATGTACACGCAATATGTGCGCGCCATTCGCGGCCGCCGCCAGCGCCAGCGCCAAGCTGCCGGCCAAGCGGTCTCCGACCGGTTTGCCGATGATCCCGGCCAGCATCGATTTGCGCGACAGGCCGGCCAACAGCGGCAAATTCAGATCATGCTGAATTTGGCCGATATTTTTCAACAGCGCAAGGTTATGCATCAATGTTTTGCCGAAGCCGAAGCCGGGATCGATGCATAGTCGATTATGGGCAATGCCGGCCGCTTCCAGTTGCGCCACACGTTGCTGCAAAAACTCGGTGACTTCCCGTACCACGTCCTGATAGTGCGGCTCCGCCTGCATGGTCTGCGGGTCGCGCTGCATATGCATGACGCACAGGCCGCAATCACTGTCTCGCACTGCCTCCGCTGCGCCAGGGGCGCGAAAGCCGTTGATATCGTTGATCATGTCAACCCCGGCCGCAACCGCTTCGCGCATGACGTCCGGCTTGTAGGTATCGACCGATAGCGGCTTGCCGCAATCGCGCAACGCATACACCACTGGCAACACGCGCCGCAATTCTTCCGCCAGCGGCAACGGTTCGGCGCCGGGGCGGCTCGACTCGCCACCGATATCGATCATGTCAACGCCGTCGGCGATCATCTGTTCAGCCCGTTCAATTGCCGATTCCAGCGAATTGAAACGCCCGCCATCGGAAAACGAATCCGGGGTCACGTTCAGAATGCCCATCACCAATGGCAATTTCTTCTTGTCGAGAGGCAGGCGATAGCGCCCGCATTGAAAATCCTGTGCCATTGAAATTCTCGTAAAAAAAGGGCGAGGATTGCTCCTCACCCTTCTATCGGTCGTCGTAGATCAGGTCGGCGTCGCGCCCGTATCAGGCCGGTGCGGTGGCGGGAGGCGAAACGCCACCGGGAGTGCCGTCAGAGGACGGCCTCTTGGCCGGGATGCCGGCTTTCGGCTCACGCGGCTCGCGGCCTTCCATGATGTCATTGATCTGATCGGCATCGATGGTTTCCCACTCCAGCAGGGTCTTGGCCATCATGTCGACCTTGTCGCGGTTTTCTTCCAGCAGCTTGCGTGACAAGGCGTATTGCGTGTCGAGGATGCTACGAATCTCGGTATCGACTTTTTGTTGCGTCGCTTCGGAAACCGTCTTGGCCGACATGCGGCCGAAATAGGCATCCTGCTCGGAATCCTCGTACACCATGGTGCCAAGCGCATCCGACATGCCGTAGCGCGTCACCATCGCCCGCGCCAGCTTGGTCGCCCGCTCGAAGTCGTTGGAGGCACCAGTGGACATCTGATGCATGAAAATTTCTTCTGAAATGCGGCCGCCGAACAGGATCGCGATTTCTTCCAGCATCTTGTCCTTGTACATATTGACGCGGTCGTGCTCCGGCAGTTGCCAGGTCAGGCCAAGCGCGAAGCCGCGCGGCATGATGGTGACCTTGTGCACCGGATCGGCCTTCGGCAGCAGCTTGGCGACCACCGCGTGGCCCGACTCGTGGTAGGCGGTATTGCGGCGCTCTTCTTCGCGCATCACCGCCGACTTGCGTTCCGGTCCCATCACGATCTTGTCCTTGGCGTCTTCGAAATCCTGCATCTCGACCAGCCGCTTGCTGCGGCGGGCAGCGAACAATGCCGCTTCGTTGACCAGATTGGCGAGGTCGGCGCCGGAAAAGCCCGGCGTACCACGCGCCAGGATATCGGCCTTGACGTCCGGCGCGATCGGCACCTTGCGCATGTGGACGTACAGGATCTGCTCGCGACCACGGATGTCGGGCAGGCCGACCATCACCTGGCGGTCGAAGCGGCCCGGGCGCAGCAGCGCCTTGTCGAGCACGTCGGCACGGTTGGTGGCAGCGATCACGATCACGCCGGAATTCGGCTCGAAACCGTCCATCTCGACCAGCAACTGGTTCAGGGTCTGTTCGCGCTCGTCATTGCCACCGCCCATGCCGGCGCCGCGATGGCGGCCAACGGCATCGATTTCATCGATGAAGACGATACAGGGAGAATGCTTCTTGGCGTTTTCGAACATGTCGCGTACGCGGGAAGCGCCGACGCCGACGAACATTTCAACGAAATCGGAGCCCGAAATCGTGAAGAATGGCACCTTCGCCTCGCCGGCAATCGCGCGAGCCAGCAGGGTTTTACCGGTTCCTGGAGGACCGACCAGCAGCACGCCGCGCGGGATGCGGCCGCCGAGTTTCTGGAACTTGGTCGGGTCGCGCAGGAAATCGACCAGTTCGTTGACCTCTTCCTTGGCCTCGTCGCAGCCGGCGACGTCGGCAAACGTCACCGTGTTGCTGTTTTCATCCAGCATGCGCGCCTTCGACTTGCCGAAGGAAAAGGCACCGCCCTTGCCGCCACCTTGCATCTGCCGCATGAAAAATACCCAGACGCCGATCAGGAGCAGCATCGGGAACCAGGAAATGAACACTTGCGACAGGAAGGATTGCTCTTCCGGTTGCTTGACGTCGAATTTGACGTCGTTGTTGATCAGGTCACCAATCAGCCCGCGATCCAGATAGGTCGCCGCAGTCTTGACTTTCTTGCCATCGGTGGTGGTAGCAACAATGTTGCGATCTTCGATCGTCGCTTCCTTGATCCGTTTGGCATGCACGTCATCCAGGAAGTCCGAATAGGCAATCGGTGTGGCGCCCGTACTCAGCCCACGGCTGTCGAACTGTTTGAAAACGGTAAAAAGCACCAATGCGATCACGACCCAGACCGCGGTTTTGGAAAACATGTTGTTCACTCGAACTCCTTGGAAGCGGCGCGCCTCATGCCAATCTATAGGTTGATTCTACTCGGAAAACCAGAGGCTTACTAGGCGGCATATGCGGCTAAAAACCTGAAATAACAAGGATTAAGACGCAAATTAATGCCGATTTTTTAGTGTTCTTCCCAACAGGAAAACCTCGGAAGATTTGTCGCGGCTGGCTTTGGGCTTCTTGGAAATAACAGTTTGGAAGGTATTTCTGAAATTCTGGACGATCTGATCATAGCCGCGACCGTTGAAACATTTGACGAGCAGCGCTCCGGAAGGTTTCATCTGCGCCGCCGCGAATTCCAGCGCCAGATCGATCAGATATTCGACCCGGGCGGCATCGGCCACCGCAATGCCGGACAGGTTCGGCGCCATGTCGGACAATACCAGGTCCACCTGACGGCCGTCCAGCAGCGCCTCCAGTTGCTGCAATACCGCCTGCTCGCGGAAGTCACCCTGGATGAAATGGACGTCGGCGATCGGCTCCATTGGCAGCAGATCGAGACCGACGATCAAGCCATGGATGCCGCCGCCTTGCTGCCCCGCCAGCTGATGACGCGCATATTGCACCCAGCTGCCAGGCGCGCAGCCAAGATCGACGATCACCTGGCCGGGGCGGATCAGCTTTTCGCTCTCATCGATCTCCTTCAGCTTGTAGACGGCGCGCGCACGGTAGCCGTCCTTCTGCGCCTGCTTTACAAACGGATCGTTGATGTGGTCGTGCAGCCAGTTTTTGTTTAATTTGTTCTTTGCCATTCGCGTAGAATACAGTCTCTTCTCGGCCGAGGAAGCGCATTCGGCAAACGCCGCAGCGCCCCGGCTCGCTCAGCCTCCAACATACTTGCCCAATACAATGAATCTCACCCCCGCCGAACGCAGCGCATTCCGCTCCGAGGCCCATGCCTTGAATCCGGTCGTCATTATCGGCGAGGCCGGCCTGACGCCCGCCGTGCTGAAGGAAATCGACCTCAGCCTCAACGCCCACGGACTGATCAAGATCCGCGTGTTCGGCGATGACCGCGAAGCGCGCGTCAGCATCTACGACACCATCTGCAGCCAACTGGGCGCCGCGCCCGTGCAGCATATCGGCAAGCTGCTGGTGGTCTACCGGCCGCCGGTCGAGCAGGTAAAGGCGCGCAACGAAAAGCGCGGCAAAGGCATGCGCGAAGTGACGATCGTCAAACCGAGCGCCAGTGGTACCAAGCGCCCCACCGTCACCAAAGTCATGGTCAAAGGCAACGAACGGGTCACCGCCGGTGGTTCGATCAAGCGCGCCAAACCACGGCAAAAAAGCGCCAAGAAATCTTCACTCGGCAGTAACTAAGGCGCTTCACGCCAGGATTTTTTATATACTAGCTATAGTATTTTTAAATTCGCAGCAATTATTTCCGAAAATGAGCTATTTTTAGGCATACTCCCTGCATTGACCTATTGCAGCATTACCTGATCCGCCAAATCAGCGCGATGCCAAGCACACTCTGAAATAGATACAGCACGCCGGCAATACCGTGCAGCATGGCGAACCGGGTTCGAATTGCCTCGCTCATCAAGCCACTGGCGGAGGCCGTCTCGCGCAACCCCTCCATCAACGGCTGCAAACCGAAATAGCCGATCAGCGTGCACACCAGCATCAGCGCCACCAGCGTCATCTGGCTACGGTAACCGGCGCCACCGTCACGCTGCCGGCTCGCCGCCGACAGTGCCAGCAATACGATGGCACAGGCGATCGACAACCAGGCTTCGAGCCGGAACAGGCTGCCGGCGATGCGGCCGGCCTGCAGCGGATCGGGCAAGGTGGCAAACAGCGTCGGCGCCACCAGGTAACCGATGGTCCAGCCGCTGCCGACCCAGAGTGTGGCAACCAGCAAGCGAAGGCGAGACAACATTAGCGCTCGGATTCAGGCTCAGATATAGCGCACCTCGAGCACTTCGTATTCCCGAATACCCGACGGCGCCTGCACTTCCACCACGTCGCCGGCAACCCTGCCGATCAGCGCGCGCGCGATTGGCGAGGTGACCGACACTTTGGATTCCTTGATATCGGCTTCATCGATACCGACAATCTGGTAGGTCACCTTATTACCCGATTCCAGATCTTCCAGATCCACGGTCGAGGCAAACACGATGCGGCCATCGGCTTCCAGCGCCGCCGGGTCGATGATCTGCGCCGCACCCAGCTTGCCTTCCAGATCGGCGATGCGTCCTTCAATGAAACTCTGGCGCTCCTTGGCTGCCTCGTACTCGGCGTTTTCCGACAGGTCGCCCTGGGCGCGCGCCTCGGCAATCGCCCCGATGACGGCTGGTCGCTCTTTCGTTTTCAGGCGCATCAACTCCTCCTTCAGGAGTTCGGCGCCGCGTTTGGTAAGGGGAACTGTACTCATGTGCTTTATCCGCTCAAAGAAATACAGAGGCCACACACGCACCGGAAAGTCCGGTGCCATGTGTGACCTCTGTAAGGGGTGTTTGACTGTGGGCTTAGTGTAAAGTTTTATGCAGCCCTTGTAAATCGTAGACCTGCAATCCCTCCAGATGATGCATGCCTTCGACTGCCGCTTCGGCGCCAGCGATGGTGGTGTAATAGGTCACCCGCGCCGCCAGCGCCGAGACGCGGATCGCACGCGAATCGGAAATCGCGCTGCGTTTTTCTTCGACCGTGTTGATCACCAGCGCGATATCCTGATTCTTGATCATATCGACGATATGCGGGCGCCCTTCCGCCACCTTGTTGACAATGGCGACCGCAATGCCGGCGGCGCTGATCGCAGCCGCCGTGCCCTTGGTGGCAACGATCGAAAAACCCAGTCCGACCAGATCGCGCGCCACCTGCACCGCGCGCGGCTTGTCGCTATTCTTGACGGACAGGAATACCCGGCCTGACTGCGGCAATTTCACGCCGGCGCCCAGTTGCGACTTGACGAAGGCTTCGCCAAACGTCATACCGACGCCCATCACTTCGCCGGTCGATTTCATTTCTGGTCCGAGGATAGTATCGACGCCGGGGAATTTGACGAACGGGAACACCGCTTCCTTGACGCTGAAATATGGCGGCACCACTTCGTGCGTGATGCCCTGGCTCACCAGCGACTGCCCGACCATGCAACGGGCGGCGATCTTGGCCAATTGCAGCCCGGTCGCTTTTGACACGAATGGCACGGTGCGCGAAGCGCGCGGATTGACTTCCAGCACGAACACCACGTCCTGCAGCTTGCCGTCGATCTCCTGTTCCTGGATCGCGAACTGCACGTTCATCAGGCCGACCACGTTCAGGCCCTTGGCCATGGCCGCGGTCTGACGCTTCAATTCGGCGATGGTTTCCTGCGACAGCGAATACGGCGGCAGCGAGCAGGCCGAGTCGCCCGAATGCACGCCGGCCTGTTCGATGTGTTCCATCACGCCGCCGATGAAGGTGCGCGTGCCGTCCGACAGGCAGTCGACGTCGACCTCGATCGCATCGCTCAGGAAGCGGTCCAGCAACACCGGAGAATCGTGGGAGACCTTGACCGCTTCGCGCATGTAGCGCTCGAGGTCGCGCTGCTCGTGGACGATTTCCATCGCCCGGCCGCCCAGCACGTAGGAGGGGCGCACCACCAGCGGATAGCCGATTTCCTGCGCCAGGCGCAAGGCTTCTTCCTCGGTGCGCGCGGTACGGTTCGGTGGCTGCCGCAAGCCGAGGTCGTTCAACAAATGCTGGAAACGTTCGCGGTCTTCGGCGGCGTCGATCATGTCGGGCGAAGTGCCGATGATCGGCACGCCGTTGGCTTCCAGGTCGAGCGCCAGCTTCAGCGGCGTCTGGCCGCCGTACTGGACGATGACGCCGACCGGTTTTTCCTTGTCGACGATTTCCAGCACGTCTTCCAGTGTCAGCGGTTCGAAATACAGGCGGTCCGAAGTATCGTAGTCGGTCGACACGGTTTCCGGATTGCAGTTGACCATGATGGTTTCATAGCCGTCCTCGCGCATCGCCAGCGCCGCATGCACGCAGCAGTAGTCGAATTCGATGCCCTGGCCGATACGGTTCGGGCCGCCGCCCAGCACCATGATCTTCTTGCGGTCGGTCGGCAGCGATTCGCATTCCTCCTCGTAGGTCGAATACATGTAGGCGGTATTGGTGGCGAATTCGCCGGCGCAGGTGTCGACCCGCTTGTACACCGGGCGGATATCCAGCTCGCGACGCTTCTCGCGCACCGCGGTATCGGTGGTTTTCAGCAACTTGGCCAGGCGCCTGTCGGCGAAGCCTTTCTGCTTCAAGCGGAACAAGGTGTCCTTGTCCAGGCCGTCCAACGTCTGGCCGTTTTCCAGCCACAATTCGATGTCGACGATTTCCTTGATCTGCGCCAGGAACCACGGGTCGATATGGGTCAGCTCCTGCACCTCCTCCAGCGTGAAACCCTGGGCGAAGGCATCGCCGACATACCAGATGCGGTCCGGCCCCGGCTCGCCGAGTTCCTCCTCGATGGTCTCGCGGTCGGTGGTCTTTTCGTTCATGCCGTCGACGCCGACTTCGAGTCCGCGCAGCGCTTTCTGGAACGATTCCTGGAAGGTACGGCCGATCGCCATCACTTCACCGACCGACTTCATCTGCGTGGTGAGATGGCTGTCGGCCTGCGGGAATTTTTCGAAGGCGAAGCGCGGCACTTTAGTGACCACGTAATCAATCGACGGCTCGAACGAGGCCGGAGTCGCACCGCCGGTGATCTCGTTGCGCAGCTCGTCCAGCGTAAAGCCAACCGCCAGCTTGGCGGCAATCTTGGCGATCGGGAAGCCGGTCGCCTTCGAGGCCAGCGCCGAGGAACGCGACACACGCGGGTTCATTTCGATCACGATCATGCGACCGTCGGCCGGATTGACCGCGAACTGCACGTTGGAGCCGCCGGTATCGACACCGATCTCGCGCAAGACCGCGATCGAGGCGTTGCGCATGATCTGGTATTCCTTGTCGGTCAGCGTCTGCGCCGGCGCCACCGTGATCGAATCGCCGGTGTGCACGCCCATCGGGTCGAGGTTTTCGATCGAGCAGACGATGATGCAGTTATCGGCCTTGTCGCGTACTACTTCCATCTCGAACTCTTTCCAGCCGATCAGCGATTCCTCGATCAACAGTTCGGAGGTCGGCGAGGCTTCCAGGCCGCGCTTGCAGATAGCGTCGAATTCTTCCGGGTTATAGGCAATGCCGCCGCCGGTACCGCCCATGGTGAAGGAGGGGCGGATAATGACCGGGAAACCGAATTCCTTCTGCACCGCCCACGATTCGTCCATCGAGTGTGCGACGCCGGAGCGCGCCGAGTTGAGCCCGATCCTGGTCATTGCTTCCTTGAACTTGGAGCGGTCCTCGGCCTTGTCGATGGCTTCCGGCGAGGCGCCGATCAGTTCGACGCCGTATTTTTTCAGCACGCCGTTGTTGTGCAGGTCGAGCGCGCAGTTGAGCGCGGTCTGGCCGCCCATGGTCGGCAGGATCGCATCCGGGCGCTCCTTGTCGATGATGCGCTCCACCACCTGCCAGGTGATCGGCTCGATGTAGGTGACATCGGCCATTTCCGGGTCGGTCATGATGGTGGCCGGATTGCTGTTGACCAGGATCACCTTGTAGCCTTCTTCTCGCAAGGCCTTGCAGGCCTGGGCGCCGGAATAGTCGAATTCGCAGGCCTGGCCGATGATGATCGGGCCGGCGCCAATGATGAGGATGCTCTTGATATCGGTACGCTTAGGCATTCTTGTTGTTCTCCGCTGTCGTCTGCTGATTTGCCTGCTGGTTTTTTGCTTGCTGCATGAGAGTGATGAAGCGATCGAACAACAGCCCGATGTCGCTCGGGCCCGGCGAAGCTTCCGGATGACCCTGGAAGCAGAACGCCGGCCGGTCGGTGCGGGTAAAACCCTGCAGCGAGCCGTCGAACAGCGACACGTGCGTGACCCGGCAATTGGCCGGCAGCGTCGTGATATCCACCGCAAAGCCGTGGTTTTGCGACGTGATCAACACCTGCTTGCTATCGAGGTCTTGCACCGGATGATTGGCGCCGTGATGACCGAATTTCATTTTCATGGTCTTCGCGCCCGAGGCCAGCGCCATGATCTGGTGACCGAGACAGATGCCGAAGGTCGGAATGCCGCGCTCGATCAAATCGCGGGTCGCGGTGACCGCATAGTCGCAGGGTTCCGGGTCGCCCGGCCCGTTGGACAGGAAAATGCCGTCCGGATGCAGCGCCAGCACTTCCGCTGCCGAAGTTTGCGCCGGCAAGACGGTGACCTTGCAGCCGCGAGTCGTCAGCATCCGCAAAATATTGGCTTTGACGCCATAGTCAAATGCCACGACGTGATATTGGGGCGCCACTTGCTGGCCGTAACCGCTGCCCAGTTTCCATTCGGTTTCCGTCCAGCCATAACCCTTGCTGGCGGAAACCACCTTGGCCAGATCCATGCCAGCCAGGCCGGGGAAGGATTTGGCCAGTTCGCGCGCCTTGCTGCGGGTTGCTTCGAGGTCACCCTCGTCGGTGACGATGGCGCCGCTTTGCGCCCCTTTTTCGCGCAGGATACGCGTCAGCTTGCGGGTGTCGATGCCGGCGATGCCGATCACGTTCTCGGCTTTCAGATAATCCGACAGGGTTTGGGTGGAACGAAAATTGGATACCCGCAATGGTAAATCCTTGATCACCAGGCCGGCTGCATGAATCTTGCCGGCCTCGACGTCTTCCGGATTGATACCGGTGTTGCCGATATGCGGATAAGTCAGCGTCACGATCTGACGGCTGTAACTGGGGTCAGTGAGAATTTCCTGGTAACCGGTCATCGCGGTATTGAATACCACTTCGCCAATGGTATGGCCGGGGGCACCGATGGAAAAACCCTGGAATAAGGTGCCATCCGCAAGCGCAAGAATGGCGGGAACTGTATTGCCGGGGAAAAATGGCAGCAAGGTAACTCCTGAGATGGTTACCGCCGCTGCGCCGCGCCCGGACGGCCGCCATGGCCCCGAAATTCGGGAAATGCCGGGGGGCCTTGTGAGTCTTGTTGGGACGAAATGGAGAGGGTATGCGCTACGGCGGCTAAAAATTAGCTAAACCGTGCAATTATAGTAGAAACAGCCCTTCCCGGCAAACAAAACGCTGGCGGGAAGGAGGCCTTGGCGGCTGGTCAGGCGCCGCCGACGTTACAGATTCAGCGCTGCGATACCCGCCTTGGCAATCTGCACGTCTTCCGATGATTTCACGCCGGAAACGCCAACCGCGCCGACGCACTGCGCACCAGCCATGATCGGCACCCCGCCTTCCAGCATGCCGGCCAGGGTCGGCACTGTCACAAACGACACTCGGCCATTGTTGATCATGTCTTCATACACCTTGGATTCGCGTCGTCCCAGCGCCGCCGTCCGCGCCTTGGCCGGGGCGATATCGGCCGAAATCGGCGCGGCGCCATCCAGCCGCTGCAGCCACAACAAGTGACCGCCGTCATCCACGATGGAAATCGTGACCGCCCAATTGTGTGCATTTGCCTCCGCCTCTGCCGCACTGGCGATTTTCCGCACTTCGTCGATAGTCAAGATCTGTTTTGCTTGCATGGTGGCTCCCGTAAAAACAAGCTGCGATTGTACGCCAGCGGCGTTGCGTTGCGGCGCTGGCTACTCGCTGGAACTGCGGGCAAGCTTGGCACGCCGCTGCGCGATCGCGTGCAGGTCACCTAGCTGCAGTCCGCTGCCACCATCCTCAGCGAGACAAGCGACGCCGCAACTGGCAACCAGCGTCAGGTCTTCGTCTGCCAGCGACTTCGCCTGCCGGATGGCATTACAGATGCGCTGTGCAAAGGCACGCGCCGAATTGGCGTCGATACCGGTTGTGGCCAGACTGAATTCCCCGTCAGCGGTCCGTGCCACGCAATCGGTCTGGCGCACGGCACGCTGCAACAACTGATCGACGGCATGCATTGCCCGTGCCATCGGCTCAGGCTGCGAGGCCGCATTGGATGACCCCTGCGCGTGCCGGATTTCAACGCAAACCGTGAGCAGCACAAAATTCTTGTCATCCCGCACCGCATGCGCCAGCATGGCTTCCGCCGCCGCAAACCTCAGGGCCGGAGCAGGCCGCACGTGGCGCAGCGAGGCACCTTCTCCACTCCCCGATTCTGCCTGATCGTTGATGAGTTGCGACAGCGCATCCAGCCGCGACAACAACTGCGCGGTGGCGATGCCCTTGGTAATCAGCTCGGTGGCACCGGCAGCTTTGGCTCGATCCCGCTCTTCCTGTTCGTCACTGCCCGAAATCACGATCACCGGAATATCACGGATGCGGCTGATTTGTGATCCGCGTATGCGCTGCAGCAAGCCATAACCATCCAGCCTGGGCATGGTCAAATCGGTGACCACCACCCGAATGGCAGGGTCGATCAACAGCGCTTCCCACGCCTGTTCGCCGTCCAGCGCTTCGCGGAATTCGAACAGACCCTGGATATGCTTGATCAGCGTGGCCCGGACAATCCGGGAATCGTCCGCAATCAGGATGCGCGGCTTGATCCGCGTGTCCGAGGTAGGATGAAACTCCATGCGACGATGCCTTTGAGAAATTTCTTACAAGCATACCTGCCTCGACCAATTTTTGACAGTCCCGGCCGAATCCCTTACATTGTGATGATCCCCGTATCCCTTCTGCAACAATGACAACAAAAAAAACCGTTGCCCGTGTTCGTTTTTGTGCCGCTGTCGGCATCTTGGTAGCCAGCTTCTGGCTGGCCAGCAATGCATTCGGCCGTGAGAGCTTGCCGGCGGCGGAGCCGGTCAGCGCGCTATCGCGCCTGCATGGCCTGACCAATGAACTCAGCAATCGCGCCTCCGAACTGGCGCTGCGCGCGGTTGACATGCTCGGCATCCATTACAAATATGGCAGCAATACACCCGAGCACGGCCTCGACTGCAGCGGCCTGGTGCAATACGTGTTCAAGGAAGCCTGGGGCAAGGAGCTGCCGCGCACTTCGGTGGAAATCAGCCGGGTCGGCGAGCGTGTCAACGTCAACGAACTGCAACCTGGCGACCTGGTGTTCTACAACACCTTGCGGCGCGGTTTTTCGCACGTCGGCATTTACCTGGGCGACAGCAAGTTCATCCATGCCCCATCCGCCGGCGGCAAGGTGCGCATCGAAAGCATGAACCTGAGTTATTGGAAAAAGCGTTTCAACGGCGCGCGTCGCATCCAGGACACGGAACAATAAGCAGCAGCGCTTCTTACGCTACTTACTCTGAAACCGCATTCAATGCGGTTTTTTTGTGCCTGCCTCGTTCAGTTTTTGCCGGATTGCCGGCAGTGCTGCCATTGCCGCCTGCTCGCCGGCCAGGATTGCCAGGTTGCGGCTGTCGAAATCACTGCCCCTCATCGCCCCCAGGCGGGGCTGGATCACGATGTCCGCCTCTTTCAGTTCGTAATGGTTGATGCTCTGCCCCATGATGGCGAAGGTTTGCA
>DATJCV010000324.1:0-2418 GCA_035497775.1 Burkholderiaceae bacterium
CGGCGGTTTCCAGGTCGCGGATTTCACCCACCATGATGATGTCCGGATCCTGCCGCATCAGCGACCGCACACCGTCGGCGAAGGAAATGTCGATCCCGTGCTGCACCTGCATCTGGTTGAATGCCGCCTCCACCATCTCGATTGGATCTTCCACCGTGCAGACGTTGACTTCCGAAGTCGCTAGGGCTTTCAGCGTGGTGTATAGGGTGGTGGTCTTGCCGGACCCGGTTGGGCCGGTCACCAGGATGATGCCGTGTGGGCGGCTGGTCAGCGTGTGCCAGCGGGCGGCGTCGTCCGCCGGAAAACCGAGTTCCGGCAGCGTCTTGATGACCACCTCGGGGTCGAAGATCCGCATCACCAGTTTTTCGCCGAAGGCGGTCGGCAAGGTCGACAGCCGCAATTCGATCTCCTGGCCGTCGCCGGTGCGGGTCTTGATGCGGCCATCCTGCGGCCGGCGTTTTTCGATCACGTCCATGCGGCCCAGGAGCTTGATGCGCGCGGTCATCGCGATCATCACCGCCGCCGGCACCTGGTACACCTGGTGCAGGATGCCGTCGATGCGAAAGCGGATCGCGCCCAGTTCGCGCTTCGGTTCCAGGTGGATGTCGGAGGCGCGCTGCTCGAACGCGTACTGCCACAGCCAATCGACGATATTGACCACGTGCTGGTCGTTGGCGTCGACCTGCTTGTTGGCCTTGCCCAGTTCCACCAATTGCTCGAAATTGTTGCGCAAGGCCAGGTCCTGGCCGCCCAAGCGGTGTGCGCTCTTGATCGAGCGCGCCAGCGCGAAGAATTGCGAAATATACTGGGCGATGTCGAGCGGGTTGGCGACCACCAGCCTGATCTTGCGGCGCGCGATCTTGGCAATCTCCGTTTCCCATTCGATGCGGAACGGCTCGGCGGTGGCGATCACCAGTTCGTCCGGCGTCAGCTCCACCGGCAGAATGTTGAAGCGGGTGGCATAGGTGGCGGACATCACATCGGCCACCTTGGTGAAGTCGATCTTCAGCGGATCGATACGGAAAAATGGCAGGTTGACTTTGCCCGCCAGCCATTGCGTCAGCCAGTCCAGCGTCAGGGTGGGGCGCGGCGGCAAGGCCGATTGCAGTTTGCACTGTGCCACCGCAGTGAGCACATGCATCGTCGCCGATGCATTTTTCAATACGCCTTGCGCTTGCAGGTAGAGCGGCTTGGCGGCGCTGCGTTCGATGATGCCGTCTGCCACCAGCCAGGTAAAAACCTGCTGCAGATCGAGGGTTTTGGAGCTTCGGCTATTCATGGTCGAGCATCGCGGCAGCAATCGATCGGGTAGCGCCTGCCGCCGGCGCGTTGCCGCGCAAGACGGCGGTCGGACCCATCTGGCGTGGATTTTTCATATTGCCGGCTGCTGCGATTTCAAGCCGTTGACCCAGGATCGGGCAGGCAAGCGCGACTCTTGCCGAATGCTGGCGGCGCGCTGGTAGAGTGCTGGAAAATTCAATTCCTGCTTGCGCCTGAAGGCGATCGCAACCACGTTGCCGGCATGAACTTCGGGCAGGCAGATTACCTGACCGAAGGCGAAGCGCATTGCCTTCAGGTTTTTCGCGTAGCTGGGATGGTCGCCAAACAAATTCACCGTCATGATGCCATCCGGGCTCAGGCAAGCAGCGCAAGCGCGATAAAACTCCGGTGTATCCAGTACCGGCCCGCGCGCGGTGGCGTCGTACAAATCGACCTGCAGCACGTCGAAGCTGCCGGCATTGGCTTGGTCCATCACGAAATCGTGCGCATCCATTTCCAGCACCGCCAGCCGTTCGTCGTTGGCCGGCAGCTTGAACATGCTCTGGCAAATCGTGATCACCGACGGGTTCAACTCGATCGCGGTGATGCGCGCGGCGGGAAAGCGGCGATAGCAGAATTTGGTCAGCGCGCCGGTGCCCAGGCCCAGCTGCACCACGTGCTGAGGCTCGTGGTTAAACAGCATCCAGGCCATCATCTGCTGCGCGTATTCCAGTTCGGGCCAGTCCGGCTTGCGAATGCGCATCGCGCCCTGCACCCATTCGGTGCCGAAATGCAGATAGCGCACGCCGTCCTGCTCGGACAGGGTAACCGGTGCATATTTGGGTTTGCGGGCTGCTCTTGCCGGTCCGGCCTTGCGATTGGCGTCTGCCTCGATGGATTTGCGTTTGATCAGCATGATGTGCAGCCGGGTTTTGAATTCAGGCGATGATACCGCGCCACGCCTGCAGTTTTGCAGCAAAGTTCAGTTGCGCGTTGGCCGGCGATGAAGACGGCAGCGCCAGTGTCTGCCAGCCGGCGGCGGCAAAGCGCGCCTCGAGTTTACCTGCGGCCTTGCCGTTGAAGCACACGCGCATCAATTGTGGGCAGCGTCGCCGCAGCGTCGAAAAATCGTTATGGCGCGGATTGCGGATCGCGCTG
>DATJCV010000325.1:0-1614 GCA_035497775.1 Burkholderiaceae bacterium
GCCGGCAGTTCGCCAAACACGGTGATGCAGATCGTCAACGGGCCCTTGGTGGTATCGCCGCCGATCAACTCGCACTGGTGCTGGTCGGCCAGCGCAAACAGGCTAGCGGCGAACGGCGCCAGCCATTCGGCGCGCGCCTGCGGCAAGGCCAGCGCCAGCGTGAAGGCGAGCGGGCGCGCACCCATCGCCGCCAGGTCCGACAGGTTGACCGCCAGGCATTTGTGGCCAAGCTTGGCGGGATCGGCCTCGGGCAGGAAGTGACGGCCCTCGACTAGCATGTCGGTGGAAATCGCCAGCGTCATGCCGGGCGTCGGCGCCAGCAGCGCGCAATCGTCGCCGATGCCGAGCAGCGTCGTGCCCGCAAGTGGGCGCGAGCGGGTGAAATAGCGCGCAATCAAATCGAATTCGGACAGCATGGCGCGATTGTACCGAATCCGCCTTGCGCTTCTCACGGCAGGCGAGCGTTCTAAAAGGAAGGCGTCGCCCAGTCAATCACGCTGTATGGGTTTCCCATATGCACAGAAAGCATAAGTAAGTCCCTGCTTTCGGTGTAAGTTGGCGCAGCGGCTCTGATAAAATCATCTGCTTTCGCACGTTACAGACTAGAGGGCGGCAAGCATGGATTCCCACATCGATCAAAAAGAAGAACTTCGGTTGAAACTGCGCCAGGCCGCTCTCGAATATCACGAATTTCCGGTGCCTGGCAAGGTCAGCGTCACACCCACCAAGCAACTGATCAATCAGCACGATCTGGCGCTGGCCTATACGCCGGGTGTTGCCGTGGCTTGCGAGGAAATCGTCGCCGAACCGGCCAATGCCTTCAAGTACACCGCGCGTGGCAACCTTGTCGGGGTGGTGACCAACGGCACCGCGGTGCTCGGGCTCGGGCATATCGGCCCGCTGGCAGCCAAGCCGGTGATGGAGGGCAAGGCGGTGCTGTTCAAAAAATTCGCCGCCATCGACGTCTTCGATATCGAAATCAACGAGCTGGACCCGGACAAGCTGGTCGACATCATCGCTTCCCTGGAGCCGACCTTCGGCGGCATCAATCTGGAAGACATCAAGGCGCCCGAGTGTTTCTACATTGAGCGCAAGCTGCGCGAGCGGATGAAAATTCCGGTCTTCCACGACGACCAGCACGGCACCGCGATCATCGTCGGCGCCGCGATCCTGAATGGATTGAAGGTGATTGGCAAGGATATCAAGACCTGCAAGCTGGTGGTTTCCGGAGCCGGGGCGGCGGCGCTGGCCTGCCTGAGCCTGATCGTCGACCTTGGCTTTCCGATCGAAAACATTTTCGTCACCGACCTGGCCGGCGTGGTCTACAAGGGCCGCGTCGAATTGATGGATGTCGAAAAGGAACGCTTCGCGCGGGACACCAGCGCACGCACGCTGGCCGATGTGATTCCGGGCGCCGATATTTTCCTCGGTCTGTCGGCCGGTGGCGTGCTGAAGCCGGAGATGGTGAAGACGATGGCCGACAAGCCGCTGATCATGGCGCTGGCCAACCCGACGCCGGAAATCCTGCCGGAAGAGGTGAAGGCGGTGCGCAGCGACGCCGTGATGGCGACCGGCCGCTCCGACTTCCCGAACCAGGTCAACAACGTCCTCTGC
>DATJCV010000326.1:0-4140 GCA_035497775.1 Burkholderiaceae bacterium
TGATGGTCAGCGTCATGCCGGGCGGGGTGGCCGCAATGTGTGAAAAATTGACCAGCGTGCCGACGCTTTGCTCGCGCGGCCAATCGACGTATTGCATGATGCCGTGGGTGCAGGCCAATTCCATCAGCCCGACCAGGTAGCCGGTCGCCAGCACGTCCGGCATGTCGCGGCAGAATGCGGTGTCGTGGAACAGTTGCGGTACCGTGGCGCGCGGCGGCACGGTATAGCGCCATTCGAAGCGGAGGCCGGGTTGCAGGTCGGGGCTCATTATTTCTCTTTATTCGCTGGCGGATCGGATGCGGGCGAGCCGGCGGCGGATTCTTCCGTGTCCAGCACCAGGTAGCGCTCGATCAGCGCAAAAAAGCGGTCGTAGAACTGGCCGGCGGGAATGGTTTCGCTGGCGACCTTGACCATCGAATCGTCGCTGGCGGTGAGCGGCACCGAGACCGAGCCGAGCACGCCGACGCCGAGACTGGCGGAGTTGTTCACTTTCTTCAGCGCGTAACGATCCTGCAAGGCGTTGACGAATACCGTGGTGCCGGCCGTACCCGTCTTGCTTTCCCGGATGCCGGGCGCGCACACCACATGAAATTCGATTTCGACGTGGGCATCGCTTTTTGGCTGGAAGCTCTTGCGGCCCTTGACCAGATTGGCGTCGGCCTGGTTGAGCACATAACCCTGGGACAGCAGCGCGCGCCGCGCCGCTTCGCAGGTGGCGGCGCCGGAAGCCTGATAGTCGTGAGTAAACGTGTCGGTGGAATTGAATTTCTCGTGCGGATACACGTCCGGTGTCGACGTCAGCGCCGAACAGGCCGACAGCGCGCCGGCCAACAGCGGCGCAAGCCACGACTTCAGCCGGAATCGGCGGTGCGTCATGCCTGCAGCGCGACGTCGGCTACCGGCGCGGCGGTCAACGCCACCAGTTGCGCCGGCGTCAGGTTGAATACCGCATGCGGATGGCCGGCGGCGGCCCAGATGCTCTCCAACTGCAGCAAGTCCTGGTCGATCAGCATCACGGTCGGGCCGGCATGGCCGAGCGGGCAGACGCCGCCGATCGTGTAGCCGGTGCGTTCCTTGACGAATCTGGCGTCGGCCCGGCCCAGCGGCCCGACCAGGGCCGCCACCTTGTTTTCATCGACGCGGTTGATGCCGGAAGCCACCACCATCACCGCCGCATCGTCGCTGGTACGGCGGAAAACGATCGACTTGGCGATTTCGGCGACGCTGCAGCCCAGGCCGGCGGCCGCTTCGGCCGAGGTCTTGCCGCTTGCAGCCAGCATCACGACCGGCTTGTCGTGGCCGAGCGCGGCCAGCAGATCGGCCACGCGGCGGGCGGTGTCAGGCAGCTTGATGGTGTCGGTCATGGCGATGAGTCGAGGACGAGAATTACGAACGATTATCCAGCAATGTTCGCACAGCCGGCGGCAGCCTGTTGCGCAAGCGGCTGCCCAGCGCATCTTCGTGGCGCTGCCAGAGGATGCCGGCATAGATCACGGCGCCGCCGATCGCGGTCAGCGCGAACGGGAATAGCAGGCTGTCCTCGAACACGTGATACGCCAGGTAGCCCAGATAGCCGGCCGCGCCGATGCCGCCGAAGACGACGAACACGCGCCGCCCGAGCGCGCTGCCGACCACGATCAGCAGCAGATTGATGCAGAAATAGAGGAATTTGTTCAGCTCACTGTCGGATTGCAGCAGCGACAGCCCGCCCCAGAACGCCAGCACGCCGAACAGGTACAGCCAGAACGCAAAGTCGGGAGCGCGCCGGCTGCGCAGGTCGACCCAGAATGCCAGCAGCACCATCAGCAGACCGAACCACAACGACACCAGCTTGCGCAACTCCCAGCCCCAGTCCTGGTCGGCGCCGGCGATGAACGGCGTCAGATCCATGCTCAGGTACCACAGCGTGACGGCGACCGGCAGCACCAGGAACGGCAGCCGGTAGCGCCACAGCAGCACCGCGCCGACGGGCAGCGTCGCCAGCTCCAGCATGATCCAGCGCCAGTCAACATAACTATGCAGATCGCGGTAGACGCGCCCCTCGGCCCACCAGCCGAGCGCGCTCTGCAGGCCGTACACCGCGAGCGGCGTGAGCGCCACGACGAAGGCGGCGCTGATGCCGGCCGGAATGCGCAGGCCGCGCGCCAGCAGCAGATTGGTCAGCCACAGGCCGGCCACGGCATACGCCAGCGCGATCGCCAGCAGGCCGACGCCGCCGAAACTTTCCCAGCCGAGCGTCATGAACAGGCTCATGGCGCCGATGGCGATCAAGCCGCCCAGGTAATACAGGATGTGGGTGACGCGAAAGCCGGGCGTGGCGGCGCTGCGTTCGCCGAGGAATTGCCACAGCTGCTCGGCCTGCGCTGCGCTCAGCACGCCCTGTTCGGTGGCGTCTTGCAGCAGGGCGCGGTTGATTTCCATCGTTTCCCCTTTTGGTTTTCCCCGTGGCCGGGTGCGCGCTTTAGGCACTCGCCGGTGCTCAGCCCTATTTAGCCAGAGTATGTTATAAAAACGACTATTTTATGCCCGATACGGGCCATATCTATAGGGAGTATATGGTGCCGTTACGTTACCCCGCGCGCTTCGCCGTGATCGCATTGCCGGCGCGGCTGACCGCTTTGCGTCCCAGGTGCTGCGAAATGAACTGGCCGGCCTCCACCACCGCATCCAGGTCGATCCCGGTTTCGATGCCCAGGCCCTGCATCAGGTACAGCACGTCTTCGCTGGCGACATTGCCGGTCGCGCCCTTGGCATACGGACAGCCGCCCAGACCGGCCACCGACGAATGGAAGATCGCGACGCCGACTTCGAGGCTGGCGTAGATGTTGGCCAAGGCCTGGCCGTAGGTGTCGTGGAAATGGCCGGACAGCTGCGCCAGCGGAAATTCAGCGGCCGCGGCCCGCAGCACCGCCTGCGTCTTGTTCGGCGTGCCGACGCCAATGGTGTCGGCGATATCCAGCTCGTCGCAGCCGAGCTCGCGCAGTCGGCGCACGATATCGGCCACGGCAGCCACCGGCACCTCGCCCTGGTATGGGCAGCCGAGCGCGCAGCTGATGCTGCCGCGCAGGCGCAGCTTGTGTTGCTTGGCGGCTTCTGCCACCGGCCGGAAGCGCTCCACCGATTCGGCGATCGAGCAGTTGATGTTTTTCTGGGAAAACGCTTCCGAAGCGGAGCCGAAGATCACCACTTCGTCGGCGCCGGCCGCCAGCGCCGCCTCGAAACCCTGCATGTTGGGCACCAGCGCCGAATACACGACGCCCGGCTTGCGGCTGATGCCGGCCATCACTTCAGCCGAAGTGGCCATCTGCGGCACCCATTTCGGCGACACAAACGAAGCCGCTTCGATGTTGGAAAAGCCGGCGGCCGTCAGGCGGTTGACCAGCTCGATCTTGACCGCAGCGGCAATCGTTTCCTTTTCATTTTGCAGGCCGTCGCGCGGCCCGACTTCGACGATTTTGACCTTGGCTGGCAAGTTCATGTGCATACCTCTTCGCGATCGTTTCAGTAGCCGCGTGCGCGGTCCACCATGCCGGCCACCGGCTGCCCTTGCTCCAGCGCCCGAATCTTGCGGGCAATCTGGCGCAGGCTGGCATCACGCAAGGTGAGCGCCGCGACGTGCGGCGTGATCGTGATGTTGGGCTCGATCCAGAATGGATGCTCGGGCGGCAGCGGCTCGTGCGCGAACACATCCAGCGTGGCGCCGGCGATATGGCCGAATTGCACCAGCTCCAGCAAATCGGCTTCGACCATGTGGGCGCCGCGCGCGACGTTGATCACGAACGAACCCTGCGCCATCTTGCCCAGGTTGTCGCGGTTCAGAATGCCGGTGGTTTCCGCCGTCAGCGGCAGCACGCACACCAGCACCTTGGCGGCGCGCAGGACCGCGTCGAAACCATCGGCGCCAGCATGGCAGGTGATGCCAGGCAAGTCTTTCTGGGAACGGCTCCAGCCGACCAGCGGAAACTTGAAATGCGCCAGGTTTTCGGCGATGCGCTGCCCCAGCATGCCCAGGCCCAGGATACCGACCGTGAAATCCTCGCGGCTGTAGGGCTTCATGAACTTCCACTCGCCGCGCTGCGCCTGCAGCTCGAACTGGTCGAAGCGGCGGAAATAGCGCAACACCGCATAGGTGACGTATTC
>DATJCV010000327.1:0-3538 GCA_035497775.1 Burkholderiaceae bacterium
GGCCGCACGTTACCCGAGATTCAGGGCCGCGCGCAACTGGCGCCTCTATATTTTAATTTTATGTGGGGTCAGTTCGGCCGCCAGCCGCGACAGGATGCGGTAGGTCTCGCTGACCAAACCATCGACTTGCGCGGTCGCCTCGATTTCCCGCCGTATGGTGGCCAGGTCGCCACGCGCAACCGGGCCGGTCAGCGCGCTACTGGTGCTGCCGGCATCCAGATTGGCCAGCGTGCCGTCGATCAGCGGCCGCAACGCCGGCCACGCCGTCGCGCGCGCCACGCCAGCCTGCTCCATGCAGCGCAACGCGCCTTCCATCAAGGCCACCAGATGATTGCAGGCCAGCACCGCACCAGCGTGATACAGCAGCTTGTGCTCCGCGTTCAGCATGAAACGGCGGCCGCCGATGGCATCGAACAGGGGAGTGATTGTCGCCAGCGCCGCCGCCTCGCCTTCGCAGGCGCACCAGGTGCCGGCAAAATCGTGGATGGCTCGTTGCGGGTCGGCAAACGACTTCAGCGGATGGACGCTGGCCAGCAACGCCCCGCGCACGCGCAAGGGTTCCAGCACCGTACTGGACAGCGCGCCGCTGCAGTGAAACACCACCGTGCCGGGGTCGACCGCGTTGCCGGCCGCCAGGGCGCTGACCACCGCCGGCAACGCATCGTCCGGTGTCGCCAATAAAGTCAACCGGGCGGGCGCCAGCGTGTGCCAGTCGCGCGCCTGGCCGCCACCCATGAAACGCAGCGCGGCTTCGGTGCGCGCCGCAGTCCGGCCTACTACTCCGGACAGCGTGATCAGCCCGGCATCGTGCCAGAGCCGGGCCAGGGTCTGGCCCAAGCGGCCGGGGCCGATCAGGTTGAAAGTGGGAGGTAGCGGATTCGGGGTGGCCGGGTCGGTCAAGCGTGACACTCCATTCAGAAGCAAGCGCGGTATCGGTGGGCCGGCGATGTGCAAGGTGGCAACGGCAGGAAACGTTATTGTAAACGGCACGCCCGGCGGAAACGGCATGGCCGTATGTCGGACAAAACGCTAGTTTGCGCCTTGCGCGCCAGCACGACCGCTCAGGCAGGCAAGCGCAAACTGCAGCGTCATTCATTTCCCTTCTAGCCCGACCCGTGCAAGTGAAGTGGCGGAGCGGCCCGCGCCACAGTTCGATTCAAGAGCCGGATTGGCATTCGCGACTGGAATAGTCGCGAATGAATTTCACGACCAGCATGACCAATCAAGGGTAATACGTATCCCCGGGCTGGAGTATGCGCGGATACATTGAATTGTCGTTGTAGCCATTGTTGCTGCGCATACCGCTGGAACCACTGCTGTTCATGCTGCTAGGTTCGCTGCTGCCCCAATGCCCCATGCTGGAACAGGCAGACAGCAGTACGGTGACGCAGAAAAGTAGGGCGTATTTCATGGCAGATCTCCGGTAAAAGACGATTGTGGAAACGTCTCCTCCGTCGTTCTATATATCGTTTCAATATAGCCGTCGATGGTGGCAAAGAGTAGTGGCGATTGATGCGTCGCGAGCCGAATTGAGCAAGCTCAACAAAATGCGGAAAAAGATGGATGGGCGGCATCCAACACGCCGCCCGCCGTAGCCGCCAAAGGCGAACAGCGCTGCTGTCAGCGCGAAATCGGCTTGTAGCGAATCCGCTTTGGCTTGGCGCCTTCCTCGCCCAGGCGCTTCTTCTTGTCGGCTTCGTATTCCTGGTAGTTGCCGTCGAAGAAGGTCCATTTCGAATCGCCTTCGGCCGCCAGGATGTGGGTCGCGATCCGGTCCAGGAACCAGCGGTCATGCGAAATCACCATCACGCTGCCGGCGAATTCGAGTAATGCATCTTCCAGCGCGCGCAAGGTTTCGACGTCGAGGTCGTTGGACGGCTCATCGAGCAGCAGCACGTTGCCGCCCTGCATCAGGGTTTTCGCCAGATGCAGCCGGCCGCGTTCACCGCCAGACAGATTACCGACCACTTTTTGCTGGTCGCCGCCCTTGAAGTTGAAGCGGCCCAGATAGGCGCGCGACGGCATTTCGAAGCGGCCGACGGTGATCAGGTCGTTGCCGCCGCAAACATCTTCAAATACGGTCTTGGCGTCGGACAGCGAATCGCGGCTTTGGTCGACGATCGACACCCGCGCGGTCTGGCCAATCGCGACTTCGCCGCTGTCCGGCTGTTCTTTGCCGGTGATCATCTTGAACAAGGTCGATTTACCGGCACCGTTGGGGCCGATGATGCCGACGATCGCGCCAGCCGGCACCACGAAGCTGAGGTCGTCGATCAGCAGCCGGTCGCCGAAGGCTTTCGAGACATTCTTGAATTCGATCACGTCGTTGCCGAGCCGCTCGGCGACCGGGATGAAGATTTCCTGGGTCTCGTTGCGCTTCTGGTATTCGTGTTCGGACAGCTCGTTGAAACGGGCCAGCCGCGCCTTGCTCTTGGCTTGGCGGCCCTTCGGATTCTGGCGCACCCATTCGAGTTCCTTGGCAATGGTTTTCTGGCGCGAGGACTCAGTTGCTTCTTCCTGCTTCAGGCGGTTGCCTTTCTGTTCCAGCCAGGAACTGTAATTGCCTTTCCACGGAATGCCGTGACCGCGGTCGAGTTCCAGGATCCATTCGGCGGCATTGTCGAGGAAGTAGCGGTCATGGGTGATGCCGACCACGGTGCCGGGAAAGCGCAGCAGGAACTGCTCCAGCCACTCCACCGATTCGGCATCCAGGTGGTTGGTCGGCTCGTCCAGCAGCAGCATGTCGGGCTTCGACAACAGCAAGCGGCAGAGTGCGACGCGGCGCTTTTCGCCGCCCGACAGCACGCCGACCTTGGCATCCCACGGCGGCAGGCGCAGCGCGTCGGCCGCCATTTCCAGCTGCAAATCCAGATTACCATCGCCGGCGGTGGCGAGGATGTCTTCCAACCGCGCCTGCTCGGCGGCCAGCGCATCGAAATCTGCATCTTCTTCGGCATAGGCGGCATACACCGCATCCAGCTTGGCTTGCGCGTCGAATACTTCGCCCAGGCCGGATTCAACGATCTGGCGCACCGTTTGCTCCGGATCGAGTTGCGGTTCCTGCGGCAGGTAGCCGATATTCAAGCCTGGCATCGGCACCGCTTCACCCTGGATGTCGGTATCGATGCCGGCCATGATCTTCAGCAACGTTGATTTGCCGGAGCCGTTCAGGCCGAGCACGCCGATCTTGGCTCCGGGAAAAAACGACAGCGAAATGTCCTTCAGGATCTGCCGCTTAGGCGGCACGATCTTGCCGACTCGGTTCATGGTGTAGACGTAATTGGCCATAGGAGTGTGAGCGTTGACGCTAGTGAAAAATGAGCCAAGGATAACCGATGCCAGGGCGAGTGGGGCGAGCGCGGCCGCGGCGCGGCGGCAATTGATGCCAATCGAGTCGCCCTGCAGATTTTCTTGCTTTTCCGGCATCGCTGCCTTAGCGTGCAATGCCCGACACCACATTCATCTGACCTTGTCCACCGCCCAAAAAAGCGGCTTGACCGCCCTGACGCTGGCCGCAATCGGTATCGTCTACGGCGAT
>DATJCV010000328.1:0-19921 GCA_035497775.1 Burkholderiaceae bacterium
GGTTTTCGGCGGACAGCGTGACGCCGGCCCACTGGCCGAAGGTCGCCGAACTTCGGCGCAGATCGACCGCGACATCGAACACTTCGCCGGCAATCACCCGCACCAGCTTGCCCTGCGGCTGGCGGATCTGATAGTGTAGCCCGCGCAACACATTCTGCGCCGACCTGGAATGATTATCCTGCACGAAGTTCGCCGTGATCCCGGTCAGTTCCTGAAAGCGGCGCTGGTTGAAGCTTTCATAAAAAAAACCGCGGGCGTCGCCAAACACCTGGGGTTCGAGGATCAGCAAGCCCGGAATGCGGGTTTCAACCAGTTTCATTCAAATCGCCTCGTTTTCACGCTTTGCAGCAGGTAAGCATATTGTCGTCATGCACGCACGCTAGCCGTATTGCTGTTCCACCCACTTCAAATAATCGCCGGACTGCACGTCGCGCACCCAGTCCTGATGCGCCAGATACCACGTGACGGTCTTGGCGATGCCGCTGGCGAAGGTCTCGGCCGGCTTCCATCCGAGTTCTTGCTCGATCTTGCGGGCGTCGATTGCGTAGCGACGGTCGTGGCCGGGGCGATCCGTGACATAGGTGATCTGCTGGCGGTAAGAGTTGGACCCAGATGCACCGTCTTTGGGCGCCTGGCGGTCCAGCATGTCGCATAGCGTGTGCACGACCTCAAGGTTGGTCATTTCATTCCAGCCGCCGATATTGTAAGTCTGCCCTATGCGCCCGGCGGCCAGCACGCAACGGATGGCGGCGCAGTGATCGCCAACATACAGCCAGTCGCGCACCTGCTGGCCGTCGCCGTAGATCGGCAACGGCCTGCCCGCCAGCGCGTTGGCGATGACCAGCGGAATCAGCTTTTCCGGGAAATGGTAGGGGCCGTAATTGTTGGAGCAATTGGTGGTCAGCGTCGGCAAGCCATAGGTGTGATGGTAGGCCCGTACCAGATGATCGGCAGCAGCCTTCGAGGCCGAATATGGGCTGTTCGGCGCGTAGGCGGTGGTTTCTGAAAACGGCGCATCCTCGGGGCCGAGCGTGCCGTACACCTCGTCGGTCGAGACATGCAGGAAACGGAAGGCGTCGCGCTCCACGCCTGCCAGGCTGCTCCAGTACGCGCGCGCTGCCTCCAGCAGGCTGAAGGTGCCGTTGATGTTGGTGGTGATGAATTCGCCGGGGCCGAGGATCGAGCGGTCGACGTGGCTTTCGGCAGCAAAATGCAGGATCGCACGCGGCCGGTGCGTCGCCAGTAGTGCCGCCACCTTGTCCGTGTCGCCGATGTCGGCCTGCACGAAGATGTGGCGGCGGTCGCCGCGCAGGCTCGCCAGGTTGGCAAGGTTGCCGGCGTAGGTCAGCTTGTCGTAGTTGATGACCGGTTCGTCGCTATCCGCCAGCCAGTCGAGTACGAAGTTGGAGCCGATGAATCCGGCGCCGCCAGTGACGAATATCATGTTGCGTTCCTGTTCCGGATCCGAATGGAAAAACTGTCATTTTAAAGGAAACCACTGCTTGCACCTCCCAATTGGCGGTATTGCACATGCACACGACACGCCGACTACAATGGCGCCATTATTGATTTCCGACGAAATAGCCTGCGATGCACACCTACGCCATCGGCGACCTGCAGGGTTGCCACGCCAGCCTGCAAGCCCTGCTGCAACGCATCGATGCAGCCGATGCCGGAGCCGCCCTCTGGTTCACCGGCGACCTCGTCAATCGCGGCCCGGATTCGCTGACCAGCCTGCGCCTGGTGCGCTCGCTAGGTGCGCGTGCGCGCGTGGTATTGGGCAACCACGACCTGCATCTGCTGGCGGTCGCACACGGCATTCGGCCCCCGCACCGCTCGGATACGATTGCCGACATCCTGGCGGCGCCGGATTGCGACGAACTGCTGGACTGGCTGCGGCAACAGCCGCTGGCGCATTTTGCCGACGGCCATTTACTGGTCCATGCCGGCGTGCTGCCGCAATGGAGCGCCGCACAAACCATGATGCTGGCGCACGAAGTCGAGCACGTTTTGCGCGGACCCGACTGGGTCGATTTCCTGCGCGCCATGTATGGCAATTCGCCGCCGCGCTGGAACGATGCCCTGCGCGGCAACGAGCGCCTGCGCTGCGTGGTCAACGGCTTGACCCGGCTGCGCTTTTGCAGCGTCGACGGCGACATGGATTTCGCGGCGAAGCAAGGCCTGGACTCGGCGCCGCCCGGTTACCTGCCGTGGTTTGAGGTGCCACAACGGTGCAGCGCCGACGTCACGGTGGTCTTCGGCCACTGGTCGGCGCTCGGCTTGATGCTGCGTCCGAACCTGGTGGCGCTGGATAGCGGCTGCGTCTGGGGTGGCCAGCTGAGTGCGGTGCGGCTGCACGACCGCGCACTATTGCAAGTGGAGTGCCCGCAATACCAGCCGATTACCAAACCCGGGCTTTCGGCGTGAGCCAGCGTAGCCACAACTACTCTGCGAGCTTGCCCGATCAGCACTAAAACGATCGATCGCATCCGAGGCTGCCAGCACCCGGAAATCGGGGTGCCAGCCCATAGCAGCGCTGCCAGATGCGGCGCTATGCAAAACATCGCCGGAAATTATCTTTTCCGGCACAGCACGTTACGATCAAGCGACGGCAGCGGCAGCGCAGTCGCGCTCGAAAGCGACACGACCATCGACGATGGTGGCCCGTACCTGGCCGCTCAGCTCATAACCGAGCAGCGGCGTATGCTTGCCCTGGCTGGCGAGCGCCGCCGGATTCACATCCCAGCGCGCGACAGGATCGAACAGACATAGATCGGCCGCACTACCCACCGCCAACTGGCCGCATGCGAGGCCGGCCACGCGCGCCGCGCCGGACGTGATCTTGGCCAGCGCGCCGGCAATTCCCGGCTCTCGGCCAGCTGCTCCCGCCGAACCCGATTCCTCGGCCCACTTCAATGCCAGTGACAGCAGCAACTCAAGCCCGGTGGCACCCGGCGATGCCTCACCGAATGGGCGCAATTTTTCATCATCATCGACCGGCGTATGGTCTGAGCAGATGGCGTCGATGGTACCGTCCGCCAACCCCTGGCGAATCGCGTCGCGGTCGTGCTGGGTGCGCAAGGGTGGCGTCAGGCGCGCGTTGGAGTCGAAATAGCCGACATCCATATCGCATAAATGAATATGGTGGGCACCGACGTCGCAGGTAACCGGCAGGCCCTCTTTCTTGGCCGCGCGCACCAGGTCGACTCCGGCTGCCGACGAGATGCGGCACACGTGCACGTGCGCGCCGGAGGCACGCACCAACTCGAAAATAGTGTGCAGTGCAATCGTTTCCGCCATCACCGGCACCCCAGACAAGCCCAGCCGCGACGCTACCGGCCCGCTGTGGGCGATGCCACGCCTGCCCAGATGCGGGTCCTGTGGCCGCAGCCACACGGTGTAGCCAAAACTCTGCGCATACTGCAGCGCCGACAGCAACACGGTGGTATCCAGAATCGGATGCTCGGCCTGCGCGAAACCGATGCAGCCAGCTTCCGCCAGTTCCGCCATTTCAGTCAACGCCTGGCCCTTCAAGCCAACTGTCAGCGCCCCTAGCGGATACACGTGCGCCTGGTTCAGCGTCTTGGCACGATGCTTCAGCATTTCCACCAGGCCCGGTTCGTCCAGCACCGGGTCCGTGTCGGGCGGGCACACCAGGCTGGTGACACCGCCCTGCATCGCGGCCTGCAGCTCGGATTCCAGCGTCGCCTTGTATTCATACCCCGGCTCGCGCAGGCGTACGCTCAAATCCACCAGTCCAGGCGCCACGACCAGGCCGCTGGCGTCGATCGTGCGGGCGGCGACGAAACCGGCCGGCGCGGCACCGATCGCCGCTACCTTGCCGGCGGCGAGATACAGATCGGTATGAGCATCAATACGGTTGGCCGGGTCGATCAGGCGGCCGTTTTTAATGTGGATTTTCATTTCAATTTAATTTGTGGCGGACAGAGCAGTTCGGCGCGCGCCTCACCCGCTCCATCCGGCAATGTTTTTAATTTCCCGCCACAATGCTCATCACCGCCATCCGCACCGCGATCCCGAACGTCACCTGCGGCAAGATCACCGCCTGGGCGCCGTCCGCCACTGCCGAATCGATCTCGACCCCGCGGTTCATCGGGCCCGGATGCATCACGATCGCGTCCGGCTTGGCCAGTGCCAGGCGCTCTTGGGTCAAGCCGTAGCTCTTGAAATATTCCTGCGCCGACGGCAACAGCGCGCCGCTCATGCGCTCGTTTTGCAAGCGCAGCATGATGATGACATCGACGCCCTTCAGTCCCTCATTGATATCGGTGAACACGCGTACGCCCATCTGTTCCATGCCGCTCGGCAGCAGCGTGCGCGGGGCGATCACGCGCACTTCCGGCACGCCGAGCGTGGTCAGACCGTGAATGTCGGAACGCGCCACGCGGCTGTGCAGGATATCGCCGACGATCGCCACCGTCAGGTTGGAAAAATCCTTCTTGTAGTGGCGAATCGTATACATGTCCAGCAAGCCCTGGGTTGGGTGCGCATGGCGGCCGTCGCCGGCATTGACCACGTGCACATGCGTTTGCCGGGTGTCGTTCAGGTGCTTGGCGATCAGGTAGGGTGCGCCGGATTCGGCATGGCGCACCACGAACATGTCGGCGTGCATCGCCGCCAGGTTGTCGATGGTGTCGAGCAGCGATTCGCCTTTGCTAGCGCTGGAAGCCGAGATGTTGAGATTGATGACGTCGGCCGACAGGCGCTTGGAGGCAATTTCAAAAGTGGTGCGGGTGCGCGTCGAATTTTCAAAGAACAGATTGAACACGCTCTTGCCGCGCATCAACGGCACCTTCTTCACTTCGCGGTCGCCAAGACCGACAAACGACGCGGCGGTATCCAGGATGCGCGTCACGATCGCTCGCGGCAAGCCTTCGATCGTCAATAAATGCTGCAATTCACCGTCTTTATTCAGTTGCGGGTTATGCATGGGTCACCGTAAAGGAGAAACGGCCGTCGGCGGCACGTTGCAGGACCAATTGTTGCGCTGGCCCTTCGAGGGTAATCGTGGCGGCGACGAAATCGGCGGCAATCGGCAGTTCGCGTTCACCGCGATCGACCAGCGCCGCCAGCATGATCCTGGCTGGCCGGCCGTAGTCAAACAGTTCGTTGATCGCCGCACGCGTGGTACGGCCGGTGTACAGCACGTCGTCCACCAGCAGAATGGTGGCACCTTCGACGTCGAACGGAATCTGGGTCGGCTTGACTTCCGCCGGCAAGCCTTTTTCCGCGTAGTCGTCGCGGTAGAACGAGACGTCGATAAAGCCCAGCCGTTCGTTCAGTTGCAAGGCCGCCGCCAGCCGTTCCGCCAGCCAGGCGCCACCAGAACGGATGCCGACGATGGCAAGATTATCTGCCTGCGCCAGGCTGGATTGCACCTGGCTCAAGAGTTGTGCGTAAAGCCGTTCGGCATCGAGTTCAGGATTGGGCATGATCATCGAAGTATTGTTGCAAAATGATGGCGGCAGCCTCGGCGTCAATCCGCTCGCCGCGCCGCTGCGCCAGTATCGCCGATGAGTAGCGCTCGTCCACCAGCAGCACCGGTAACTTGAAACGCCCCTGCAGCTGGTTGGCAAAACGGCGGCAACGCTCGCTCATCGCATGCGGCACGCCGTCGGGATGCAGCGGCAGGCCGACGATGCAGCGCGCCGGCTGCCACTCGGCCAGCAAGGCTGCAATCGCGGCGAATTTATCAGTGTTGGTGGCAGCTTCGATGATGGTCAGCGCCTGCGCCTGTTGCAGCAGAGAATTGCCAATCGCGACGCCAATCCGCTTCAGGCCGAAATCAAAGCCGAGCACGGTCTCCACAACGGTGGAAAGTCCTGGCTCAGGCACGCCCCGACTCGGCGGTCAGCATCACCGGGTCAATCCCCAGCAGTCGCAGTGCAGCATTAAAGCGTTCGCTCACGGGCAGCTCAAAAATGATGGCGGGATCGGCGGGTACCGTCAGCCAGCCGTTGCGCCCCAATTCTTCTTCCAGTTGACCGGCGCTCCAGCCGGAACAACCCAGGCTGACCAGCATGCGCGACGGCCCGTCACCATGTGCCACCGCTTCCAGCACATCCTTCGAGGTGGTCAAGGCGACTTCCGTACTGACTTCGAGAGTCGAGGAAAACTGCCGTACCGGCGAATGCAGCACGAAGCCGCGCTCAACTTGCACCGGGCCACCAAACATCACTGGCTCGGGCGGCGGCGAACGGTCATTCGGTGCGATTTCCAGCTTCAGGTCGATGCGCTCGAACAGCACATCCATCGTCATGTCGGTCGGCTTGTTGATGACCACCCCGAGCGCACCGTTGGCATTGTGTTCACATAGATAAACCACGCTGCCGCCAAAGATCGGGTCGAGCATGGCAGGCATCGCAATCAGGAAATGATCGGTCAGATTCAGCACCGCGTCGGCACCAGCATCGGGGTCGACAGCGGATGCTGGCGCGGCCTTGGATGCATCGGATGCGGCGGTGCGCTTGCGGGGGTCGGATTGCTTAGGCATGGCGGTATTTTAGCAGTTTTACATGGCCTTACCTGGCGCTGGCGCGGCTGCCAGTGGTGGCCAGCCAGCCAACAAGAAATTGCCTGACAATGCCATATACTCCACACACATCACCTAATTATCACGCTTTAAATATACGAAATTTCAATATACTCCAACACGTTAGCTCGATAACAAGGAATGCTCTCCATTGTTTTTTGCCGCTCCGACATAGGCGGGAATCGGGCGCCCCCCATCCGATCGCGCCGCGATGTTGCCAGCTCGCACTTCAAAACGCCGCTGAGTTCCCGCTTACCTAAACGGAACGAACAAGAGGACAGGCCCCTATTCCAAAAATGAGTAGTCTTGGAGTCGTACCCTGCCCTCGACGACAAGCAGCAGCAGACAGCGGGGAGGGAACCGCCGGGAGCGCCAAGCAGCGCGCCCGGGGCAGATTAGACCAGCGAGGTCCGAGTCTGGATAAAGCCGTTGATGGCGGCCAACAAGTCTTCTTCCCGGTACGGCTTGCCGAGATATTCGTTGACCCCTAGTTCCAACGCGTAGTTGCGATGCTTGGCGGCGGTGCGCGAAGTGACCATGATGATCGGGATGTGCCTGGTACGCTCGTCGCTGCGCACGTTGCGGGTCAGGTCGAAACCGTCCATGCGCGGCATTTCGATGTCGACCAGCATCACATCCGGGGTGATCGCCTGCAACTGTTGCAGCGCGTCGACGCCGTCCTTGGCCAGTACCACCTGGAACCCTTCGCGCGACAGCAAGCGCTGGGTGACGCGCCGCACCGTCAGCGAGTCATCGACCACCATCACGATGTTCTGGGTGCGCAGTCCAGCCACCGGCTGCGAAACCGGCGCCGCCGGGCTCATTTCGGCCACCGCTCCCATTGAATGGCTATCGTCGGCCGGCACCATGCGCGGTGCGCGTGCACTTTCATGCGCCGCACGTAGCGCCAGCGGTACCGGATTCAAGATCATGACGATCTCTCCGGAACCCAGCACGGTGGCGCCGGCTATGCCGATCAGACGTGCCAATTGCGGCCCGATGTTCTTGACCACCACCTCCCGGTTACCGACGATTTCGTCGACGTGGATCGCCACCCGCTCATTGCCGCTCTTCAGGATCAGTAGTGGCGAATACTGCTGCGACACCGGGGTGGCGCTGGTGTCGCCCAGCAACGCCGACAGGTAATGCAGTGGCACCCGCGCGCCTTGCCAGATCACCGCGCCATCGTTGTAGGCACTGGCCAGCGCGTTGGCCTTCAATTGCTGCACCTGCTCCACCAGCACCGACGGCACCGCGTAGCTCTTGCCGCCGGTGGACAACAGGACCACCTGGGTAACGGCCAGCGTCAACGGCAGGTGAACCGTGAATTGGGCACCGTTGCCAGGTTGCGAATTAACTTCAATGCGGCCACCCAGACTGGCCGCTTCGGAGCGCACCACATCCATGCCGATGCCGCGCCCGGCCAGCTCGGTGACTTCGCTGGCAGTAGAAAACCCGGGGTTGAAAATCAGGTCAGTGACTTCGGCGTCCGACACGTCGCGCGCATCGCTCAACAAACCGACCGCCTGTGCCTTGTCGCGAATGCGGGACAGATCCAGGCCATGCCCGTCGTCGGAGAACTGGATCACGACTTCGTTGCCTTCCTGGCGGATCTCGACCCGCAGTTCGCCAGTTTCGCTCTTGCCCGCAGCCCGCCGCGCTTCACGTGACTCGATGCCGTGTACGATTGCGTTACGCAACAGGTGTTCGAAGGGGCCGGCCATTTTCTCCAGGACGCTGCGATCGACTTCCACCGCACTGCCGCGAATATCCAGGCTGACCCGCTTGTCCACCTCCTTCGAGGCTTGTCGCGTGACTCGGTACAGGCGTTCCGAAATACTGGCGAACTGCACCATCCGTACCCGCATCAAATCTTGCTGCAAATCGCGCGTCAGGCGCGCCTGCAAGTCGAGGCCTGTATTCGCCCCTTCCACCGTTCGTGCCAGGTTTTGCTGCACCGAGGCAACGTCGTTGACGCTCTCGGCCATCATGCGCGTCAGTTCCTGCAAGCGAGTGAAACGGTCGAATTCGAGCGGGTCGAATTCGCGGTCGCCGCTTTGTGTCATGCGCGAAGCGATTTGCGTTTCTGCCTGCATTTCGATTTCGCGCAATTGCGAGCGCAGGCGATCGACGTTCTCGGTCAGTTCCGACAAGGATTGCTGCAAGGTACCGACTTCGGTTTCCAGTCGGGAACGCGAGATCGAGACTTCACCGGCCTGATTCACCAGTCGGTCCAGAATATCGGCACGCACCCGTACCAAGGGCATCGCCAGTACTGCGACCGTCGGACTTGAGCCGGGCGCGGGACGAAGCGTGCCCAGCGCCGACGTTGCTGCCGGCATCAACTGTGGCAAGACCACCGGTTGCGAGCCCAACGTATCCGTCTGCACATCTTGGAGTGATACCTGTGACGCCCACTGCGGGTTTTGCAAGGTTTCGAATAGGTGCAATCCATAATCGTGACGTGCCAGCAAGTCGTCCAGCGCGGCCGTGGTCGCCACGTCAGCATAGGTGATCTGCTCGATGCGGGTTTCCATTTCGTGCAAATGCTGGCCCAGCCCCATGGCCCCGGCCATCCGTGCGCTCCCCTTCAAGGTATGCAGGAAACGCAGGATCGGCGCCGCTACCGACGCGTCCGCCGGGTTCTGTTGCCACAGCCGCAGTGCGCGTCCCATCTGTGGCAACAGATCGCGCCCTTCCTCGATAAAGACCGGCAACAGATCGGCATCCAGATCATCCTTGAGTACCAGCGCCGGATCCAGCGCTTCCTGGTCCGGATGCCCGGCAGCCGGCAATTCTTCAACCGCCGGTAAGCGCGGCACCATGGCGCCGCCATTTTCGGCAGGCGCCTCTGGCGTGCTCGGCAAGTCCGGTACTTCCTCGATTACATCGGGTGGCGTTTCAGAAAGCTCCCCTTGCGCGGTCACTTCACGCAGCATTTGGTCCAGGAACGCGACCTTCCCTGGCTCGTGCGCCGGCATGTCGCCCAGTGCGAATTGCTGCAACATCTGTCTGACGCATGCCACGCAATCTTCCAGACTGTCGAACTGCGCCGCCGCCAGCACGACTGGCTGGCGGGACAAACGCAGCAATATCAATTCCAACGCGTGTGCAACTTCCTGCAATGGCGTGAAACCGACCGTGGCCGAACTGCCGGCCAGGGAATGCGCGGCATGCACCGACTCGATAACGACACGGCGCTGCGGTTCGTGGCGCCATTCGGCAAAATCATTGGACAGCTGGCGCACTAACTGATCGGCTTCGGCCAGATAAATATTATGCAGCGGCACGCTGATTTCGAGATCGCCGATACGCTTGATACCATCGTCGTACGCCGTCGCGGCAGCCGGACCGCCGGTAAATGGCAGCACCGTGCCAACCTCCGGCTCCTGCGCTTGCTGCAACAGTGCCGGCTCGGCAGCCGGCGTATCCTCCGCCGGCACCTGCCCAAAGGCGGCTAACTCGGCATCCGACAACTGAATTTCTTCCGCCTGCTGGAGTTCCGCCGGCACCTCAATCTCCATTTCAAGCTCGACCGCCGCCAACTCGGCTGATGGCGTTGCCAGCGACTCGGTTTCGTCCGGCGCTACCGGCAAAATTTCCACTGCGTCCAGCCCGGATTGGACGTCGGCACCAAGCTCGGGCGCTTCATCGAGTTTGAACTCACCTCCCGCCCGTACCCGGCCGGCAGCATCCGCCAGGCCTTGGGGGGAGCGGCTCGATGCCCCATCGGACTTGATCTCGAATACCCATGCCTCCAGAACCTCGGCCGCATGCTCCAGCAAGGCGCCGAGCGCCGGCGTGCCGTGACGCCCTTCAGACAGCCACAGATTCAATACCTGCTCGATACTCCACGCCGCTTCGCCAAATACATTCAGGCCCACCATCCGGCCGCTGCCCTTGAGGGTATGGAAGGAGCGGCGCAGCGTCGTCAGGTGATCCTGATTATGCGATTCGGCACGCAAGGCCGGAACGGTATCCTTGATACAGGCCAGTACTTCTTCGGCTTCAAGCAGAAAAATCTCGAGTAATTCGGCATCCACCGCTTCGCTGCTGGCCGGCATCGCGTTGGTCACCAGCGCCGCTGGCATCGGCTCCACCACGGCCGTGGCGTTCACGACACCGGAGACGGTATCCGCCGATTCGGCGAAATCCGGTTGCTGCAACAGATCGATCGCTGTTTGCGCCCGTTCGTTGGCGTCCGGATGATCCACCAGGGTGGCGGCATCACGGACATGCTCCAGGGATTTTTTTAATTCCTCCTGCAGTTCAGGATTGTGCGGTTGCATCGACAGCGATAGTGCGAGACCGGCGGAATGCTGCTGATGCCAGGAAAGCTCCTGCTCGGTGGTGGCAGTGGAATCGGCCGTGTCGCCCAACTCCGGTGGCAGCAATTCATTTTCGGATCGTGCCGGCGCGGCATGATGTTTTTCCAGCAGGCTTGCACGGAACATGCCTTCGTCCGCATCAAACGAAAAGCGCTTGCCGGCATCCTCGGAATGGACTTGCAGTGTCTCAATGAAAAAACTGAGCGCTCCGACATTCTGTGCAACATGCCGAAACGCCTGCGCCTGCACTTCCGGCGCTACCGTCCCACTTTCAGCTTCCGCATCCACAGCGGCTGACGCAAACGCCCGCACTGCAGCGCGCATATGCTGCACTGCACGCCGTGCATCGTCCTGATCCAGGACCGTCAGCGCGCCCTCAATCTGATGCAGCACCTGATCAATCGGTGCCAGTACGCTGCCATCGACGGGATCATTGAAATAGGCATCCAGCGCTTTCTCGACTTGGCGCAGGCTGGTCAACATCTCGCCGGCCAGGGCCGTCATGGTCTGGCGCTGTTGCGCTTCGCGCGACATGTCATTTAGCCATTGCGCCGAGTCAGGCGGCACCTCCCCGGCCACCACCGACAGCAGACGCGAGGTCAACGCTTCGGCACGCGCCGGAAAATCCTCCGGCAAGCGGCTGATATTGTTCAGCGCGTTTTCGACGAATAGCAGGCTGGTTGCCATTTCCAGACCCAGGCCATCGCCCGGCCGCGCATGCGCAGCCGGGCGCGCGATGCCATTCAGTTCGCGCAGCAATCTGGATAGCGGCACTGAATTCAACCTGGTGCCCGCCTCGGTCAGCTCCTTCATTTCCAGTTCGAAAGCAGTAGCGGAACCACTGTCACCGCCGGCAATCCGACTCCAGATATTTTTTGCCTGGCTCAGCTTTTCCTTGGCCAACACCAGGGAATCCAGATCAAGCTGCCCATACCGCAACTTGCCATAGTCGTGCGGCACCAAGCCGTCGAGCTGCCAGGCGCTGCGTACCTGCAAGGTGCGCGGTGATGGCTGTTCCACACTGGCGAGAAAAAACAGCGCATCACGCAATACCCGTTCTGTAATCCCGGTCGCACCTTGGCTGAGGCGCCGCAATTGCAGGTTGATGCGAGCGAACAGTTGCTTGACATACAGTTCGGAGGCAATCTGGCCGCTGGCGACCGCTTCCGAAAAAGCGTGCATTACCCACCAGAATCCGTGCGCCTGCTGTCCATTCTGCGCATTTTCCACTTGCGCAATGATGTTTGCCATGGCGATCGCATTACGTGGATCGCCATCGCTGTCTGAATTTTTCAGAAACGGCAGCAGTATCTTTTCGAAACGTACCCGCAGCACGTCATAGTCAACTGGACTGCTGGTCTCCTGCCGCACCGGCAGTTGCGGACGTATAGTCAGGTCGGGAAAAAACAGATCGGCCGGATGTACCCGCTCGGCACCACGCACTCCCAGCAAGGCTTTGTAATACGGAAACAGGCGCACCGGCTGGTGCGGCTCGCCGGACAACAACCCTTCCAGATATTCAACCAGCGCCTGGCAGCCATTCTGGATTGTCTGCGCAATATCGGTCGTCAGCACCAGTTGTCCAGAAATCAGGCGATCGAACAGATCCTCGATGGTTTCGGTGACAATCGCTACCCCATCGACATCGACAATCTGGAGCGCGCCGTGTGTCTGATGCAGCCAGGCTCTTGCATGTCGCAATGAAGTTGCCTGGCTTTCGAAATCCTGGGTCAGCGCTTCGCTCAAGGCAACTTTCGAATGCGTCAGCGCTTCGCGGATTTCGCCCATCACCCAGGATAATGGCCCGGCATCGAAATTGTTACGGGCGCCCTGCGGCAATGCGGAAAAATCGGTGGTCATGACTACCTCGCGGTTTCTGAGCTAGTGCGCCGCTGCCTGGCATCGGCCATTACGTTCACGCACGATGCAGAAGCGCAAGCGGAGCGGACGGGCAGCGGAAAGCGGGTATCAAGCAGCAACACGGAAGCGGGAGACCGAATTCTTGAGCTCTTCCGCCAGTTTCGACAGCTCCCGAATCGACCGTGCCGTTTGCTGCGTGCCTTCTTGCGTTTTTTCAGTCACCACCAGGATGCCCTGGATATTCTGCGCCACGCCATTGGCTGAGGTCGCCTGCTGCTCGGTGGCGGCCGAAATGCCCTGAATCAGTTCCGCCAAGCGGTTCGACACCCGCCGAATATCGGACAAGGCAGCACCGGCCGCGTCCGACAGTTTTGCCCCCTCGACCACACCCTGTGTCGATTTTTCCATAGCCGCAACCGCGTCGTGGGTATCGGTCTGAATCGTGCGCACCAGCGCGCCGATCTGCTTGGTCGCCTCGCCCGAGCGTTCCGCCAGACGCTGCACCTCCTCCGCCACGACCGAAAAGCCGCGTCCCGCTTCGCCGGCCGATGCGGCCTGAATCGCGGCGTTCAGCGCCAGCACGTTGGTCTGTTCGGTAATGTCGGAAATCAGTTCGGTGATCTCGCCGATCTCCTGCGATGACTCGCCCAGGCGTTTGATGCGCTTGGACGTTTCCTGAATCTGCTCGCGAATTTCGTTCATGCCCTTGATCGCGTTTTCCACTGCCGTTGCCCCCTGCTCGGCTGCCATCACCGACTGCCGCGCCACGTCGGCGGATTCGTTGGCCGATTTCGACACATCGGTAATCTGCAACGTCATATCGAGTACCGCGCGACCGGTTTCCTGAATGTCGCGGGATTGCTTTTGCGACGCCGCCAGCAGTTCGGTGGAAATATTCTGCGCCTGGTTGGAGGCGGACGTCACTTGCTCCGCCGTCACAGTGACCCGTCCGACCAGGCCACGCAATTCCTCGACCGTGTAGTTGACCGAATCGGCGATGGCGCCAGTGATGTCTTCTGACACCGTGGCTTGAACCGTCAAGTCGCCATCCGCCACTTCCTGCAACTCATTCATCAAGCGCAAAATAGCGGTCTGGTTCTGTTCGTTGGCGCGCATTGCCTCTTCTTCCTGCTTCTGGGCTTGCAGCCGCTGCGCATCCGCTTCCTGGCGACGGAAATCGGCTTCGCGAGTGCGATTCCGGCTATCCTGCAGCAGCACCACCGCAATCCCGGCCGCCGCCAGCAACGCCATCAGCGCTGTGCCCAACATCGCCCAGAACGACCAGGTCAGTGAATCCTGTTCCGCCCGATAGGTTTTCTGCAAAGCAGTCAAGCGCTGTTTCAGCGCTTCATTTTCGGTGAAGATCAATTGCTCGGACTGTTTGGCGGCAATGAAGTTTTGCAGGTTGCCGAGAATGGTCGCCACCGACTCCTGGTATTCGCTGAAGGCCTTCTGCAACTCGGTCAGTTTGTCGCGCGTTTCCTGGTCGGTAGTGGCCGACAGCCGCAGGATATCGCTGCCGCTGAGGAAGCCTTCCGTGATATCCCGAAATGTGTTGGTATCCTTACCCAACAAAAATGCCGTTTCCGGATTCACCCCTTCCGAGGTCAGGAACTCGTTGGCGCTGCGCCCAAGACGCTGTGTCAGCATCACTAACTGGCCAGCAGCCGAAAGTTCGCGCGGCGTAGCGCCACGCTGGCCCTTGAGAGTGGCGATCTGTTCGGTCAACTCGAGCAGAGTGGGCGAAAGCTCATTCAATTTTTGCAGGGTCGTACCGAAACCGGTGAGCTCCTTGCGCAATTTCAGGATGGTTTCCGCCGCCTTGTCGGATCCTGCCCATACTTTCTGGGTATCGCGCAGCATCGCTGCCATCGTGTCGTCGGCCGGAGCAATTTCGCGCCCCTGGTAATTGCCGCCACGAGTCAGAATCAGCAGGTCCTGATTAAATTCCTTGCGGCTTTCGGATAATTGCTTGAACGCTTCAAGATTGCCCTGAATCGCGTTCGGGGTCGCCTTGCCAAGTCGCTGCGAGTGCATCAGCGCATCGCCGGCAATCTGCGTCTGGATCGAAGTGAGAATCGAGTTATTGGCGTTCATCCAGACCAGGAATGCTCCCGCGGCCAGCGAGCCGCCCAGCAGGACCAGTAGGAAGCGAACCTGTTGCTGGAGCGGCAGGTGGCCGATCAGCGGCAGCCGCAAATCACCGCTGCGCTCCAATACGTCGCCGATGAAAGTGGCATTGGGATTGGTTTCGGCGGAATACGGGGATTGCGTAGCCGGCTCAGCAGCCGCGACTAGTGGCCCGACGGCGAACTCCGCTTCCGTCGCATCACCCGTCTCCGCTGGTTCTTCCTTATTGCGCTTGGAAAAAAACGGTAGTTTGAACGCCATTACTGTGTCTCCTGATTCCGATTTTGGAGTTTTTCGCTACATTGCGAGAAACTTATAAGCCAACATGCAAAAACCGGGGGTCCTGCACTATCAAAGACAAGTCGAGTTGAGTCCAGATTCGGGATTCTCGGTCGGTATACTGTCGAGCCGACCACGGTGCCGCATCGGCCGCCGAGTCGGTGCGCAGCTGCATGTCGCTGAGGTTGTGCAGCCCCATCACGCGCGACACCAGCAATGCGCTATTGAAGGACAGGCCGGCGGCGAAAGCGACCACCCGGCTTTGCTTGTCGATTGCCGACAAGCCAAAGCCTTGAAATCGTGCCAGGTCAATCACGCTGGTCAGGCTGCCGCGAATATTCGCCAAACCCAAGTACCAATCCTGTGTCAGCGGCACTTTGGTGACGGCGCCCACCGAAACAATCTCGCCCACTTGTTGCAGATCAAGCAGGCAATGCGTCTGGCCGATCATGACACCCAGCTGGCTGACGCTGGTATCGGAACCGCTGCGCGCGGCCTGCATACGCTCCAGCAATTGCGACTGGAATTCGCGCAGGCGAGTACGGCGCGCGTCCACATCCGACTTCTTGACGGCGAGTTCTAACCGGTTGTCGGAGATAGTTTCAGTCATGGGCAACTGATTATCCAAGTGCGGCGATTTTCGACAGCAGTTCCTGCGGATCGATCGGCTTGACGATATAGTCGCGCGCGCCTTGGCGCAGACCCCAGATACGGTCGGTTTCCTGTCCTTTGCTGGTGCAAATGATGATCGGGATATTCTGGGTTTCAGGGTCGCGAGTAATCGAACGCGTGACCTGGAATCCGTTCTGGCCAGGCATGACAATATCCATCAGAATCAATTGCGGCTTGTCGGCCTTGATTTTCAGCAACGCATCCTCGCCGTTTTCGGCGGTCGATACCGAGAATCCGTTTTTAACGAGTACATCGGTGAGAAAATAGCGCTCGGTAGGAGAATCATCTACCACCAGAATTTTTTGTATGGCCATCTTTAACCCTTGTTTCAGTAGTTTTCTATATGCGGACACTGCCGGCGGCGACAGGCGCCGCATGTTCGCGCACGGCTCGCAGCAGGCTGTCCTTGGTGAATGGCTTGGTTAAATACTCGTCGGAACCGACCATCGCACCACGCGCGCGGTCGAACAGGCCGTCCTTGGAGGACAGCATGATGACCGGCGTGGCATGGAATTCGGCGCTTTTCTTAATCAATGCGCAGGTTTGGTAACCATCTAACCGGGGCATCAGGATGTCGCAGAAAATCAGCGCCGGCTTGTGGTCACAGATTTTCGCCAGTGCATCGAAACCGTCGTCCGCCAACACGACCTGATAGCCAGCCTGACTCAAAAATATCTCCGCCGAGCGCCGGATGGTGCTGCTATCGTCGATCACCATGATCTTCAGGCTGGACTGTTCTACCGTTGGTATCATCGCGTGGTCCCGGCTTAAACTGGCTCAATATATGTCCCAACTGTAACAAAAATCAAGATGCTTTTGCACAGGCTTGCTCTTTGGACACATAGCACGCGTGATTTTATGAAAATCAATGCGTTTTTTACAACAACAGACAAATCTCATCTCAGAGCCGGATCATTTCGAAGTCTTCCTTGCGCGCACCGCATTCCGGACAAGTCCAATTCATCGGCACCTCGGACCAGCGCGTGCCCGGCGCTATCCCATCCTCGGGGTAACCAGTCGCTTCGTCATAAACCCAGCCACAAATCACACACATCCAGGTCTGCCATTCCCCCTTCGGCGCCCTGCTGTCCGCTTCGCTCGTGCTCACGACTGCTCGCCTTTCGATCAAGTAAAATGCGAAGTCGGATATCTTAATCTACCGACTGTGCAAAACCAAACCTCGCCGCTTGCCCTTACTTTCAATATTGCCGATCCGGTCGGCGCCATCGGCATCCAAGCCGATCTGGCGTCATTCGCCGCCATGGGGGTGCATGGCTTGTCGGTCGTCACCTCGATCCTGATCGGCGACACTGCGCGCGTCGAGGATAGCCAAGTGATCGACGCCGACTGGGTCGCCGACCAAGCCAGAGTCGTATTGGAGGATATGCCGGTAGCAGCATTCAAGATCGGCGTGGTCGGCAGCGTCGAAAATGTCTCCGCGATCGCCGAAGTGGTGTCCGACTATCCGGACATCCCGCTGGTGCTTGACCCCTTCAGCTCGGCCTTGCCCGAGCACGGCCCGGAGCAGGACGACTTGCTGGCCGCCACCCACGAACTGCTGATCCCGCAAGCTACCGTGTTGCTGCTGTCGGCAGTCGAACTGGCGCACCTGGCGGAAACCTGGCGCGAAGCGTCCGCCGAGGACACCATGGCGGTGGATGCCATGCGATTGATCGAATCCGGTTGCGAATACGTGTTCGTCACCGGCACCCGTGGCGACCTGCATGAAGTCGTCAATACGCTATTCAACGAGGGCGGCGTAGTGCGGCAGGATGCCTGGCAACGCGTATCGGGTTCGTACGGTGGTGCCGGAACCACCTTGTCGGCTACCATTGCCGGCATGCTGGCCAACGGTTTGGATGTCCCGGAAGCGGTAGCCGAAGCGCAGGAATTCACGCTTGCCGCCATCAACCACGCACAACGGCTCGGCATGGGGAAACTCGTGCTGGACCGCTATTTCTGGGCTCGCGAACCTGGTCTCGAACCGGGGCCCGACCACTAACCTTTTCTGGATTGCCATGAGTTCCAATACCGAATCCCGTAACGACACCCTGTTCCAACGGGCCCAGCGCACCACGCCAGGCGGCGTCAACTCACCGGTACGCGCGTTCCGCTCGGTCGGCGGCACGCCGCGCTTCATCACCCGCGCCGAGGGACCGTATTTCTGGGACGAAGACGAACGGCGCTACATCGACTACATCGGCTCGTGGGGGCCGGCCATCGTCGGCCATGCGCATCCGGTGGTGGTCAAGGCGGTGCAGGATGCGGCCGCGCGCGGCCTCAGCTTCGGCGCGCCGACTTCCGGCGAAATCGAGATGGCGGAAGAAATCTGCCGCCTGGTGCCGTCGATCGAGCAGGTGCGGCTGGTGTCTTCCGGCACCGAGGCCACCATGAGCGCACTGCGGCTGGCGCGCGGCGCCACCGGCCGCGACAAGATCGTCAAGTTCGAAGGCTGCTACCACGGCCACGCCGATTCGCTGCTGGTGAAAGCCGGCAGCGGCCTGCTGACCTTCGGCAACCCGACTTCGGCCGGCGTACCCGAGGATTTCGTCAAGCACACGCTGGTGCTCGACTACAACGACACGCATCAGCTGGAAGACACCTTCCAGGCGCTCGGCGACCAGATCGCCTGCGTCATCGTCGAGCCGATCGCCGGCAACATGAACCTCGTGCGCGCCACGCCGGAATTCCTGCAGACCATGCGCCGGCTGTGCACCAAGCACGGCGCGGTGCTGATCCTGGACGAGGTGATGTCGGGCTTCCGCGTCGCCCTCGGCGGCGCGCAATCGCTGTACGGCATCACGCCGGACCTGACGGCGCTCGGCAAGATCATCGGCGGCGGCCTGCCGGTGGCGGCCTTCGGCGGCCGCGCCGACCTGATGAAATACATGGCGCCGCTCGGCCCGGTGTATCAGGCCGGCACGCTGTCGGGCAATCCGGTGGCGGTGGCGGCCGGCATGAGCACGCTGAAACTGATTCAGGCGCCCGGCTTCCACGCGGCGCTGGAAACGCAGACCGCGAAACTGGTGCGCGGCCTGGCCGACGCCGCGCGCGACGCCGGCGTCGCCTTCTGCGCCGACTCGGTGGGCGGCATGTTCGGCCTGTATTTCGCCGAGGCCATCCCGACCAGCTATGCGGCGATGATGAAGTGCGACAAGGACCGCTTCAACGCCTTCTTCCACGCCATGCTGGAAGCCGGCGTCTACCTGGCGCCGTCGGCTTTCGAAGCCGGCTTCGTGTCGGCGCAGCACGACGACGCCGTGATCGAGGCCACGCTGGCGGCGGCGCGCGCCGCCTTCCGCGGCCTGGCGTAAGGGCCTGCGCCGGGCGCACAACCCGCCCGGCTCAGATGTTCTTGAACACCGTCTGCAGCCAGTCAATGAACAGGTCCACCTCGGGCCGTTCGCGCGCCTGGCGCTCGTACACCACGTAGTAGGCGTGCGGCGGCGTCGTCAGCCGCACGTCGAACAGCGGCACCACCTGCCCGCCTTCGATCAATTCCCGCGCGAAATGCTGGCGCGTCAGGCCGACGCCGTGGCCATGCCGCACCGCTTCCAGCAGCAAGCCCAGGTCGTCCAGGCGCAAGCCCGTCATCGGCTCCGGCCAGTCCAGCCCGGCCGCCTCGAACCACGGCTGCCACGGTTCCAACGCCGAACGCAGCAGCGTCGCCCGCTGCAGGTCGGCCGGCGTCTCGAGTCCGCCGATACGCTCCAGGTAGGCCGGACTGGCGACCGCGAACGCCGGTTCCACGAACAGCTTTTCGGTGACGATATCCGGGTAGTTGCCGGCGCCGAAGCGCACCTCGACGTCGGACTCCGACAGCGAGAGATCGTACAGCGGCACCGATAGGAATATCTCGATCGCGATGTCGGGATAGCGCCGGGTGAACTCGGCCAGGCGCGGCACGAACAGGCAGCGCGCAAAGGTCGGCGTCAGCGTCAGCTTGACCCGCGGCCGGGCCGAGGCGGCGCGGCGCGGGATCGGGAAATCGGTCAGCGCCTGTAAGGCGGCACGCACCACATCGAGATAGCGGCGGCCGAACTCGGACAGCGTGATGGCGCGGCCGTCGCGATGGAACAGGCGCTCGCCGACGAACTCT